>PUXY01000144.1 GCA_009659955.1 Campylobacterota bacterium
CGGGAGGGGAAAGGGGTGGTTTTGGAAAGCCCGTGGGGAACTTCCCGCTATCTGGAGCTTCCCAAAGGGGAACTTTTACCGCGGATTTGTTGAAAAGAGTAACTTCCCAAAGGGAACCTCCAATTAAAAATCATATTTTTTCAACTCCTCTTCCTCTTCAATCTGCTCCATAATCTCCCACCCTTTCCACCCACTGAAAAAGGTAAAAATGGCGGTAAAGAGAAAAAGAAAGTCGACTACCACCAACAATAGAAGGGAGACCAAAGGGGAGAATTCCCGGTTGATAATCTGAGAGAGGAGATCTATTTGGAAATAGAGAAGAGCCAAGACACTCCCCAACCATTTGATATAGATGAAGAGATAATCCAGATGGAGTGCCCGGACAAAAAATCTCAAATCGAAAAAAATGGAAAAGAAAAGATAGAGCTTTTGTCCAAAACTATCGGTAAAAATAATTTTTCCCAATTTTCCTAAAAAATTGTAGGTGATAATCCAAAAATAGAGGAGAATGGCTACCATTAAAAAAATAAAGGCTTCAGGTCCAGATGTAGCAAGATAGGTCAGTTTTTGATAAAAATTGTGGGTAATTGGAGTATGGCGGAGATAGAGATAACCTACTAAAATAATTCCACTTACAATTATAATCCCTCCCGTCAACGCCACCGAGGTGGGAATGCACGCCAAGAGGGTAGCCAACATATTTTGCTGTTTCAGATTGTAGATATAGCTTTCGATGGTTTTGGTTTTTTGAGCCAATTTTACAAAAAATGAAGTGGCGGAAAAGAGTAAAATAAGCCCCAATGGAAGGGTCGTCAATCCCAAATTGGGAATAAAAAGAGTAAGGGTAATAATATAGAGAATTAAAGTCAAAACCGCAATTTTCTGATAATCTTTTAAGGTTTGAATTGTGTAAAAAAAAGCCTCTCCCACCTCTCTAACCTCCTCTTATTTATTGTGGCACTTCTCCAAATTGTATCAAAACCCAAAGAACAACTGGATTTATTTATTGAACATTAATTTTTTAGAGTTTTGAAAAGAAAAGATTAAAATAACTTTAAAATTTAAGAAAAGCCCTCTAAAATTAGTAAAACTCCTCAAATTAAAGGGAAAAAGATGAAAAAACTCTTCTCTCTTTCCCTCCTCTCCTTCTCTTTGGCAGTGGGATGGGGAGGAGTCTCCTTCAATTTGGGAAATAGCACCCATTACGATGTGGAGGAGTATCGCTACTTTGGAAACAACGCCCAATTGAGATTTCTCCATCAACTTTGTGAAAAGGGGAGAAAGTTCAGTTGTTTGAGAATCGCCGACAAATTTTACTATGGAATAGGGACAGAAAAAAATTTGGATATGGCTTTTCGTTATTACAATCGGGCGTGTAAATTGGGAAATAGAATAGGTTGCACCAAAGCGGAGAGGATTATGAGATATGAAATTAAAAACTCCCCCTCCCCCTTCCGGTAACCTATTTCACCTTTTCCAGATACTCTCCGGTGCGGGTGTCGATTTTAATTTTATCCCCCACCACAATATGGCACGGGACGGTTACCACTGCTCCAGTCTCCAGAGTTGCCGGCTTCCGACAAGCTCCACTCCGGTCCCGGTTGGAGACCGGTTGGGTATCGGTTACCTCCAGTGCCACCACCATCGGCAATTCTACCCCAATCGGTTTCCCATTGTGGAAGAGGATATCCACCTCCATACCCTCCAATAGAAACCCTTTATTCTCTTCAATAATTTTCGCCTCAATCGGAATCATTTCATAGGTGCCCATATCCATAAAATAGTAAATATCCCCTTCATTATAGGAGTATTGATGCTTCCTCCGCTCCAGATGGGGTTCGTCGGCTTTATCTCCGGCGTGGAAGGTCTTTTCAATCACCCGCCCATCGATGAGGTTTTTCAATTTGGTTCGGACAAAAGCTTGCCCTTTTCCCGGTTTTACATGGTGATATTCGATAATTTTGTAGGGGACTCCGTCCAGTTCAATATTGAGATACTTCCGCAAATCGTTCATTCCATAAGCCATTGTTTACTCCTTTACCTCAATTAATAAGTTACTTCTTCCCCAATGAGGGGGAAAATCGATTTGAAAATCTGGAGAGTTTTTCCACCGGGGTAGACTCCCCTTTGGAAAATGGTGAAAAAAACTCCTCTCCCCACTCTTTTTCCATTGGGGAAATTTTATCTTACTTTCAACAATTTTTCCGACTTTTGGGGCTCCCCTTCCCCTTTCCCGTTTCCAAACTCCCCATCTTGGTGCTCTACTTTTTTTCCATTTTAGAGTTGAAATTCCCCCGGAGTTCCCTTCTCCCCCTTCTCTCCCCGTTTTTCCGGCTCAAATACCAATTCTCCGCCCCTTTTGGAGGGGCAAATCTCTACTCCCCTAAATTTGAATATAGTGCACCCCCAAAGAGGCTTTCAATTTTTTCAACTCCCCAATTACTTCCGGGGGAACCGGGTCATCTACCAAAATTACCGCCATTGCTTGCCTTTTCTGGTTCCGTCCCAACCGGAAATCGGCAATATTTATATTGTATTTTCCCAAAATCATACCCACTTCCCCAATTACTCCGGGCACATCGGTATTTTTAAAGAGAATCATTCTCCCCTTGGGTTCAAACTCCAAATCAAACCCTTTCAACTCCACAATCCGGGGGTGTCCCTCCAAAATCGTTCCGGAGATTGAATACTCCCCATCTGTGGTCAAAATCTTGAGGGAGACAAAATTTTTGTAGGTCTCATTTTTAACCGGAGTCGCCTCCAATTCAATCCCCTTCTCCTCCGCCAAAAATTTGGCATTTACATAATTGACCCTATCACTGATATTTTTCAAAGTCCCCACCAGTCCAAAGGTTAAAAGGGAGTCCAAATATTTTTCCACCTCTCCACTGGCAAAAACTTTCACTTTTTTAATCGGGGTGGAGATGATTTGACTCAAGAGATACCCCATTTTTTGGGTCAACTCCAGATAATTGATAATCGATTTGGGGGTGTGGGTGGTATCCACCGGCAGATTGAGGGCGTTGGGGAAACTGCTCCCCCGGAGGGCTTCCACAATCGCCTCCCCCGCTTGGAGGGCAATCCGCTCTTGGGATTCGATGGTGTTGGCTCCAATATGGGGGGTTACAGAGGTATTCTCCAACTCAAAAAAGGGGTGGTCGGTGGTGGGCTCTTTTTCAAACACATCTATTCCCAACCACCGGATTTTTCCACTTTTCAACCCTTCATAGACATCTTTTTCATTGTAAAGCCCCCCCCGGGCACAATTGATTAACACCACCCCATCTTTCATTTTTTCAATCTCTTTTTTGGTAATCATATCGATAGTTTCGGGGGTTTTGGGGGTGTGGATAGTAATAAAATCGCACTGGAGAATATCGTCAAAGTTGGTGGTATATTCACACCCCAAATCGGTAACTTTACTGCTATCGATGTAGGGGTCGTAGGCGATAACCCGCATTCCAAAGGCTTTCGCCCGGACTCCCACCCGGCTTCCGATATTTCCAAATCCGATAATCCCCAAACTTTTGCCTGCCAACTCAATCCCCAACCATTTTTCCCGGTTCCACTCCCGCTCTTTTTTCAAATTCCAAACCGCATTGGTAAAAGCCCGGGCTCCCGCCAAAAGGTGAGCCATTGTCAACTCCACCGCCGCCAGAGTATTGGCGGTGGGGACATTCATTACAATCACCCCCTTTTTGGAGGCGTAATCTATATCCACATTATCAACCCCAACCCCCGCCCGGACAACCGCTTTCAACTTTTTGGCACTATCCAAAAATTTTTTATCCACCGGCGTGGGACTCCGGGTAATTACCCCATCGGCATCGGCAACAATCTCCAACAACTTCTCTTTATCCACTTTGGAGGCGTCCACTACTTCAAAATCCCCTTGACTCCGGAGATACTCAAACCCTTTGGGGTGAATCGGGTCGCAGACTACAATTTTCATTTTTTCCAATTTTGGACTCCTTTAAAAATAGAGTAAATTCCAAACTCCTTTTCCGATACCGGAAAAGTTTACCCCAAATTTTGCCAAAAAGTGGAAGAAGGAGGGAAAGGGAAAAGGGAGAAAGGATAATTTGATAGACTCCCCATCAAGATAAATTTGGGAAAGGAAGAGAGATGGAGAAGAGGGAAATTACTTTGAACGATATTGAGAAGGTTTTAAAAGAGAAAAGTTGGTGGACTATTTTAGTAACCCCCCTTGCGACCCGGCTCACCCTGTTGGTAATCCGATATACCCGACTCACTCCCAACCAAATTACTTTGGGGAGTTTTATTTTATCGATGGGGGCGGGGGTGGCTTTCCTTTTTCACCACTGGATTTTGGGGGCTCTCCTCTACCAGTTGGGATACATTCTGGATATTGTAGATGGAGCCCTTGCCCGGGTAACCGGTCAAACCTCCCCCCAAGGGGCTCTCTTTGATTTGGTAACCGATTGGCTCAAAACCCCTCTGGTGGCAACTGCCCTCTTTTGGGGAGAGTTTACCTATTTGGTGCCGATACTGATTCTCCTCTACCTCAACTGCGGAATAAACCGCTACAACGACTCCCTCTTTTACCAAAAGAAGGAGAGTGTAACTGCCCAATTGAGCCAAAAAAGGGAGAATTTAATTGGACGCTATCTTGCCTTTATGAAGGAGAAAAATTGGGGAATAGTTCCCGGTATTGTGGAGGTAGAGGCTCTCCTCTTCTTTTTTTATCCCCTTTTCCACCACCCAATCTTTCCCATTTTGGGGATTCTTCTTCTCCTATTCCAATTCCTGTTGAAATTGGGGGTGGTTTGGAAAAAGATAACCAGATAACTCTTTTCCTCCTCTTTTTTCCGCCGGAGAAAGGGAGAGAGAAACCCATTTTTCGAAAAATTTCCCCCTCTCCCCCCTCTTCTATCCCATCATCTACTGATATTTTTCCAAACTTTGGTCTCTTTTTTCAAAAGAGAATTCAAAAAAGAGAATTCAAAAATTGGAGGGGAGAATTCCTCTTCTTTTTTCTACCCATTTTTCCACAATTTGAACAGAAATTGGAAACTCTCTTTTTGGTGGAAGCGAATAAATTGGAGATACTCTGGTTGGAGTCCCTTGACCCTTTGGGGTTGAATATGTGCCGATTAGATGGATACCGAAAGAATAGAGGAGGTCTATTTCAAATCAGACGCCCATTTTTCCCCTTTAAATTGGGAGAGTGTCTCCACCTGAAAGGAAATTTTTTCCAAAAAGGGAAAATGGTTTCCTCCCCCCTCCCCCAATCTCCCTCCAAAATTTCCCCTATAAACTCTCCCCCTCTCCCAATTTCTGGCTCAATTGAATCACCTTTGCCAAATGCTCCCCCGCCTTGCCAGACTCAATTGTCTCCCGGGCAAGTTCAATCCCCCCGGCGATGGAGTCCACTTTTCCATCGACCCAAAGGGCAACCCCTGCATTGAGGAGGAGGGCTTTCAATTTATCCCCCTTCTCCCGCCCCTCCAACAGATTCCGGGTAATTTGGGCGTTTACCTTTCCATCTCCCCCTTTCAAATTCTCCTTCCGCCCCTTCAATCCAAACTTTTCCGGTTCAATGGTCATTTTTTCAATTTTCCCCCCTTCAACCAACCGGCAATAGGTGGGGGCTTCTATCGAAAGTTCGTCCAATCCATCATCGGAGGAGACCACCAACCCCCGTTGGAGGGGGAGATGGGTCAAGGCGGTGGCAATTTTGTCCAAAAGTTTTGGGGTGTAAACTCCCAATAGATACTTTTCCGCCCCCGCCGGATTGGTCAAAGGTCCCAAAAGGTTGAAAATGGTAGGGTGGGGTAGAGCTTTCCGAATCGGCATAATATGTTTCATTGCCGGGTGGTGATTGATGGCAAAAATGAAGGTAAAGCCCACCTCCTCCAACATTTTTACCTGTTTTTCCGGCGTCAAGTTGAGGTTGAACCCCAACGCCTCCAACATATCGGCACTCCCCGATTTACTGGTAATACTCCGGTTGCCGTGTTTGGCAACTTTACTCCCCACCGCCGAAATGAGAAGGGCAGTGGTGGTGGAGATATTGAAAGTTCCACTTTTATCCCCTCCGGTTCCAACAATATCTATCAATTTTTTCCGCAACTCCTCCGGCACCGGCAACTTTACCGAATATTTCCGCATAATTTGGGCGGAAATACCTATCTCCTCCCCCCTCTCCCCCTTTTGGTGGAGTTGGCTTAAAAACTCCTTCCCCTCCTCTGGGCTCAACTCCCCCTTAAAAAGTTTTTCCATTTGGGTTTGAAACTGGGCTAACTCCATACTACTCCTTTTTTCTTTAGTTGGAAAGTTTAAACCTTAACTGGTTAAAATTATATAAATTGAGGGAAAAATTGAAAACCTTCCTGAAGGAAATAAATGGAGGAAAAGAGAGAAATTTATAGGGAAGCGGGGGATTGGGGGGAAGGGTGGGAAGAGTGGAAGGAGCGGAATTTTCAAGCCCTCCGGTGCCGTCCCCGGAGTCAAAAGAGGGCGTATATTGAAGTAATGGAAAAGGGGGAGAGAGGGGAGGAGATAAAGGGGAGTTGGGAGGAAGAGGAGTCAGAAAAAGAGTCAATTGGGAAAGGAGACCCTATAGTTCCCTTTTTCCAAAGGGAGGTTTACTTTGGAAAATTGAGTCCATCGGCAAAGGTGCGACCTTTTCTAATTCTCCAAAACAATCTTTTAAATCGGCTCTGTTGGGAGGAGGGCTACTCCACAATTTTGGTGGCACCCCTTTCGGGGCGTTTGGCAGGGGGAGAGTATCGGATTTTTATCCCCCAACGGGACAATTTGACCCGTCCCAGTGAAGTGGTGTTGACCGCCATTGGAGTAATTTCTCCGGCAAAACTCCTCTGGAGTCGGGGGCGTGCCACAATTTTAACCGAGGAGGAGTGGGGGCAAGTGGTGGAGGGGGTAAAAAAAATTTTGGGAGTTGAAAAATGGTAATAGATTTTAGCCGTTACTCTTCAATTAAAATAGGACCTGTGGTAGAGGTAAAAGAGATAACCCCAGAAAATTTTGAAGGGGAGTATCTGATTGGACGGGCTACCAATACCCTAATTTCTCCTACTCCTCCCCCCTTGGGAGTTCTCTCCCGGGAATTTGATTTTATCCGATTGGACGGCGACCTCCTCCGGGTGGGGGGGGGTGTAAAAAATCGCCATCTTTACAATTTTGCCCGGAAACACAATTTGGGAGGATTTGAATTTCTGAGAAATCTCCCCGGAAGTGTAGGGGGAAGTTTAAAAATGAACGCCGGCGTAAAAGAGTGGGAAATTTCCAAAAATTTGGTGGCTCTCAAAGGGTATGATGGGTGGCACGATAGGAAAGAGTTCCAATTCTCCTACCGCTCTTCCACAATTGAGACTCCAATTTTTGAGGCAATTTTCAAAATTACCCACCCCTACAGGAGGGAGATTGACAACCATATTCGCCAACTCCGGAAAAATCAACCTAAAGGAGCCAGTCTGGGGAGTGTTTTCAAAAATCCTCCGGGGGATTATGCGGGACGGCTAATAGAAAAAGTGGGGCTCAAGGGGTATCGGATTGGAGGGGTAGAAATTTCCCCTATCCACGCCAATTTTTTTATCAATGTGGGGGGTGGAACCTTTTCCGATATGATGAAATTGATAGAGCTTGCCCAAAGCCGGGTGATGAAACATTTTGGAGTCCAGTTGGAACTGGAGATAAAAATAGTTTAAAAGGAGATAAAAGTAGTTTAAAAAAGTCGGGGGAAATAAACCGGAAAGAAATTCCTTTTCCCAGACTCCCCAAAAATTTCCCATCTCTCCCCTTTTGAATCTTTATTTCCGCCAATTTTCCAATTTACCGGAAAAGGAGATTTTTACTTCTCCCTTTTTTCCTCTTGAAAGAGATTAACCTCAATCAACTCCTCCATCCATTTTTTAAATTGGGGGGTGGGAGTATGAATTACGAGATTGTTGGTTCCCCGGGTAATGGCTACATACCCCAATTTTAATCGGATACTTTTATCCTCTTCCGCCATTACTTCCCCCTTTAAAAGTCTGTCCAACCCCAACATTACTACTGAATCGAACTCCAATCCTTTGGAGGAGTGGTAGGTGGTAATAGTGTATCTGTAGGGGGTTTTTAAGGTAAAAAGTTTCCGGAGGGAAGCGGGAAGTAGTTTTCGAACCCTTTTCATCTCCTCCCCATTGGGCACTACAATTAAGACACTCCCTTCCTCCACCAATTTGGCAATTCTCTTCTTCAACTCTCCAATGGAGGAGATGAGCTCTATTTTTCCATTTTTCCCACTTCCTTCAATATCTTTTACCCCTTCATAAAAGTTGAGAACATCTCTTTTGAGGGTGGGGTGTTGGGCAAGGAGATTTAGTCCAAAACGGAGAATAGATAAGTTGTTCCGATAACTCTTTTTCAATAAGATCGACTTTCCCCGCATATCCAATCCCAACATCTCTTTCCAATTGATAATGCCCCTCCGGTAAATTGCTTGAAGCCTATCTCCGGCAAGGGTCAAATTGAGCTCCCCATTCTCCAACGGTTTCAGAAGAAGTTTCAAACCTTTGAGCCAAGTGGGTTTAAAATCCTGATATTCATCGATTAAGATAGCATCATAGAGGGGTTTAATCTCCCTTTTTTCCAGTTTCTCCAAAAGGAGGGCGGGGAGTGTCTCCTCAAAAAAGTGGTTTTTCTCCTTTTTTCCCTTTTTGGAGAGATGGGCTTTGGTTAATTTCAAAGCTAACGAGTGGAAAGTGGTAATCTCAATTTCCATTCTTTGGGGGTTTAAATGGTAAAATTTATAAAACTCCTCCAAATCTTGTTTCAACTGGTCTTGGAGAGCCCGATTGTAGGTAACAACTGCTATTTTCCAATCGGCTCTTTTCTGTTTCATATAGAGAGCCCTTGCCAAAATAATGGCACTTTTTCCACTCCCCGGAACTCCCCCCAAATGGAGGGTGCCCCATTTCCGTTTTACTATCTCCTTTTGGAAGGAGTCCAACATTTTTATCTGCTCCAATTTTTGACTCCCGTGAATTACCACTTTGAAAGGTTCAATAATCTCTTTAAGGGTGGTGACTTCGTCGGGGGTTAAAGGTTGGGGGTTGGGAAAAAGGGTAGAAAAGTCCAAATTTTCAATATCCTCTTTGTAGAGGGTAATAACTGGGGGAGCGGAAAAAAGGTTATCATCGGCACCTTTGGGAAAGTTGGGAAGAGCCAAAAAGGAGTTGAAAAAGTGGGGCTCTATCCCCCGCCGTTGGAAAAAGGATTTAAAGCGGTTATGATACTCCCTGACCCGGTAATTGGGATTGGGAAGCTCTCTCCCGTCGGCAGTTTCTATTCGATAGGGGGAAATTTTTTCCAAATAGGAAGGGGAGTAGTCTTTAACCTCTATCAATGCTACTCCCCTCTTTTTATCGATTAGGAGAAAATCGGGGGTCAAATCTCCCCCGGGGAGATAAAAATCCTCCAAAATAATCCCTTCCTCTTTCTGGGAGCTATAGAGTTTTTCAAGTTTGGAATAGATTAACTCTTCGCCGGCGGTTCTTTTACTATGCCGGGTGTTGTAGGACCTTAACATTGCAAAAATTCCTCCTCCTTTTAAATTTAAAAATTATAGCTTTTTTAAGGAGGTTTTCAAGGAAAAATTTACCTTTAATATGGGAAATTTGGGAAAGAGGAGAGGAAGGTAAAAGTAACCTGTCCCCTTCACCGTGGGTAGGGGACAAAAGAGTATTTGGAGAGAGGAAAATTTAAGTGGAAAGAAATATTAAAAGCTGGTCTTCTACCTACACTGGAGAGAAGAAGTAAAAGTTGCTCTTATAAAAAAAGTAAAACTTTCAAAAGATGGAAAAAGAAGTTTTTCAATTTGATAAAAAAGAGAGATTGAAGAAAAAGGAGGAAAAGGAGATTAATGGATATCCTCCTCTTTTTCCCATTTCATACCGGAGAAGATGGCGTCCATTCCTCCATTTTTGCCGAATACGGCATTGTAAATAGCCATATAAATATGGATAAAGACCAAAATGATAATTCCCCACATAAAAATGTGGTGCCAGAGTCGAACATTTGCCAATCCCCCAAAAAAGCTCTCTACACTTTTGGCAAAACCATAAAGGGCACCTCCCAATCCGGCGTGATAAACCTCCGCATAGAGGGCTAAACCGGTAATAATAATTCCAAAAAAGAGAATATAGAGAATAGTATAAGCCCAAAATTGGAGGGGATTGTAAATCCCTTTGGTGTGGGGGTGTTTGGAGATTAAAAGATAATACCCTATCTGTTGAAGGGCAATTTTGGGGTTGAAGGCGTCTTTAATAGACTCCCGTTCATATTTCCCCGCTTTTAAAAAGAAAAAGTGGAAGGTTTTGTAGATTACCGCTCCAATCATTAAAAAACCGAGGATAATGTGCCACTCCCTTATTTCGGCGTGTAAAAATCGGGTCGGTTCAGGGGAAGGGTTGGAGAAGGTAATAAAAGG
>PUXY01000145.1 GCA_009659955.1 Campylobacterota bacterium
ATAGAAAAATTTTGGCAGATTTGGCAATGAATCAACCGGAACATTTCGCCCAATTGGTAGCCCAAGCCAAAGAAGCGTTGGAAAAAGGGAAATAGACTTTTTTTCCCACTTTCCCCAATCAAAGAGAAGGAAAAATTTTTCCTTTCCTTTTCCCCTTGAGGAATTGATCAAAATATTTCTTTTAGCAAAAACTACATAAAAGAGAGAAATAAAAATTAGGTTTAAATCTTAAATTTTCCCTTTTACACCCTCTAATTGGTCAGTGCTCCCCTTTTATAACAACTTTCCCAATGAAGTTTTCCGATAAATAGAGTAAAAATAGGTTTTAAGACAAGTTTCTATCCCCGCAACCTAAAATTGAAAGAAAGATAAAATGGAAAAGGAAAAAGAGCAGGTCGAATAGGGGAAAGTTTTTTTCAACTGGAGTGATAGGAAAGAGAAAGGGAGTCCCTTTCCCTACCTCAAAAAGTCGATATAGTCGTTTTTGTAGCGGACATAGTTTCGGGCGTTTTGGTAGATTTTTTCCACCTCTTCATCGGTCAGTTGCCGGACAACTTTGGCGGGAGCTCCCAAAATCAGGCTCCGGGGGGGGAATTTTTTATTTTGGGTTACCAGTGCTCCGGCTCCCACAATACTCTCCTCTCCAATTTCCGCCCCATCTAAAATAGTTGCACTCATTCCGATTAAGCAGGCGTTTCCAATTTTACACCCGTGGAGCATTACTTTATGGGCTATAGTTACATCATCTCCGATAATTGTAGGGTAGCCGTCTCCAATTTTCCGCTCCCTTTTGTGGTGGGTTACGTGGATCATTGAGAGGTCTTGGATTGAAGTCCTTTTTCCAATTCTGATATAGTGGACATCGCCCCGGACTACGCACCCGAACCAAACCGAGCTATCTTCCCCTATTTCCACATCTCCAATAATATCTGCCGAAGGGGCTATCCACGCGGTGGAGTCTATTTTGGGAAACCACTCTTTGTATCTCAAAATCATTTTTCTCCTTTTCCAGTTGAAATTTTGGGGGTGTGTCCTTGATTATACTCCAATCTTTTTTAAATTGGGGAGGAGATTTGGGGGATACCAATTGGGGTGGGAAGAAAAGAAAAGGGGTTGAGGTTGATATGATATAATAATTGTTTGACTTAATTATACTCTGTTAAAATATACTCCAATTCTTTAATCTTAATTATCAAGGAGTCTACCTATGGCACTTTCCAAAGAGTTGGAAAAGTTCCTAAAAAATAGTGCTAATGGAATTGTAACCTATGAAAAATTAATGGAATTTTTCAAAAGGGCTCCAACCCAAAAAGATGCTAAAGAGATTTTAAATCGGGTGAAGGAAAATAATATTAAATTGATGACGGCAGCGGAGGTTGCCCGGTTAAAAAATTTGGAAGATTTTGAAAAAGAGGCGGAGGAGAAGAAACGGAAAAAAGAGGAGTTGGCGGAGGATATTCTGGATAAAGATAAAGAGCTTTTGGAGTGGAGTCGTTCCGACTCTCCAGTCAGAATGTATCTCCGGGAGATGGGACACATTCCCCTTTTGACCAAAGAGGAGGAGATTGAGCTTTTTAAACGGATTCAGTTGGGGGAGGAGATAATTATAGATGCCATCTGTTCAATCCCCTTTTTAATAGATTTGGTGCTCAAATATAAAGAGCCCCTCCTCAATCGGGAACGGCGGGTAAAGGAGCTTTTCAAAAATTTTGTGGAGGAAGATGAGATAGAGGAGGAGTCCAAAGAGCAGAAAAAGAAGAAAAAAATCTCCCTCCGGGAGAAGCGGATAAATGAGCTCTTCAAAAATTTGGAAAAAGCCAAAAAAGAGTGGGAGAAGGTGATAGATGAATATAATGAAGTCCTCCAAGCCAAAGATTTGAAAGAGGAGGAGCGGGTCCATCGGCTTTTGAAACTTACCCATAAAAAGCATAAAGTAAAAGTGGCATTGGAGGCTTTGGGATACACCTCCAAATTGATTAATGAGATTGTCAAAACCGTGGAAACCGCTTTAAAAGGGGATAAAGATTTTGAAAAAGAGTTGAAAAAGAAAGAGTATCGCCTTCCCCTTTTCAATGACCAACTCCGGCAACTCCATCGGGAAATTTTGGAGAAGATTACCCAATTGAGCAAAGAGGATATCGCCTCTATGGTGCCGGAGCATACAATGGTAAATGTCTATATGGATATTAAAAAGTTGGTGGAGACCAAAAAAGCCAGTGAAAATCGGTTTGGAATGAGCCCCGATAAATTGGAGGCGATTTTGGAGCAGTTGAAGAGGGGGAAAAAGATTGTCGCCGAAACCAAAGAGAAGGTTGCCCGCTCCAATCTCCGGTTGGTGGTAAGTATTGCCAAAAAGTATACAAATCGGGGACTTCCCTTTTTGGATTTGATTCAGGAGGGGAATATCGGGTTGATGAAAGCCATCGATAAATTTGAGTTTGAAAAGGGGTATAAATTTTCCACCTACGCCACTTGGTGGATTCGGCAGGCGATTAGCCGGGCAATTGCCGACCAAGCACGAACCGTCCGGATTCCGATTCATATGATTGAAAATATCAACCAAATTAATAAATTTATCCGGAAATATGTCCAAGAGAATGGAAAAGAACCCGATATTGAAACCATCTCCCGGGAGATGAATATGCCGTTGGATAAGGTGAAACATATCCTAAAAATTTCCCGGGAACCCATCTCTTTGGAGACCCCAGTTGGGGAAGAAGAAGATGGAAAATTTGGGGATTTTATAGAGGATAAAAGTTTCAAAAACCCATTCCAAGAGGTGGTTTTGGAGGATTTACGGGCAACCATCGAAAAACTTCTGGATAACCTCAACGAACGGGAGCGGGAGGTTATCAAAATGCGGTTCGGGTTGATGCCCGATAAAAGTGAACGGACTTTGGAGGAGATTGGGAAGGCGTTGAATGTTACCCGGGAGCGGGTTCGGCAGATTGAGTCCACCGCCATTAAAAAGCTCCGTCACCCCTCCATTGGAAAATTTTTGAAAGATTATCTCTCTTGAGCCGGGTTGGATAGGTGGCAAAAAGGGAATATCTGACCCGACAGGAGTTTGAAAAGCTTTTGACCAATCGACGGGGGGAGCTTCCTCCGGCGGTGCTATTTTATGGAGACCCCTTCTATTTGGAGGAGTATCGGAGACGCTTCAAAGGGGAGTTGGAAAAAAAGGGGGAGGTTATCTCCCTCTATTATGATGAGATTGATTTGGAACGGGTAAAGGAGATTGTAACCCAACCCTCCCTTTTTGGAGGAGGAGAGAGTCTCATTCTCCTCCACAACCGGTTTCCATCGGGATTGGTGGAAATTGCCAAGGGGGTGAAAGGGAAAAAACTCCTCTTCTTTTACACCGGGAAAGAGAAAGGGGTAGAAAAGAAATTTCCTACCGCCGTCCGCTTTTTTGAACCTACCCTTCCGGAGTTGGAGCAGTTTCTCCAAAGGGAGAGCCAAAAATTGAATCTCCACCTCTCCCCCGAAATTATTCAACTCCTTTTGGAGAGGGTTGAACCCCTCCTTTATCGACAGGAGTTGGAAAAACTTGCCCTTTATCCCGAACCTCTAACTTTGGAGATAGCAAAAGAGTTGATTTTCCCCTACCGGGAAGAGAGTTTTGAACATCTTTTCAATCGTCTCCTCCGGGGAGAAAATCTTTGGGGAGAAATAGAAAAACTTCTGGAGTATACACCCCCCCATCGGCTTGCCATCTCTTTTATTTATCACCTCCGGGAACTTCTCCGGGTTTATCTCTATATTAGAGAAACGGGAGAGAGTCGATTGGAGAAACTTTACGGCTATCGACTTCCTCCCCAGATTGAACGGGAGAGGATTGAAACTGCCCTCTCCCTCAAACGGGAGGAGTATTTGAACCTTTTGGAAACCCTCCTCCAATTGGAGTTGAAAATCCGTCAAGGAAAAGCCCGCCGGGAAACCCTCCTCCCCCTTTTTTTTACTCTGGGGGAGAAGAAAGGGAGTGGATTTAAAACTCTCTAAAACGGATATGTTTGAAAGTGGAAATTTTTTTAATTTTATCTCCCTCTCTCTTTTCTTCCACTTCTCTTTTTGTAGTAGCATAGAGTGGCACCAAGTTATGCCCCTTGGCAAATTGGACCAGTTTACAAACTGCTCCAAAATCCCCCTGAATTAACACCCTATCTCCTTCTTGACTATTTTCAATTATAAATTTCTTTATTGGAATAAGGATATTTTCTTCAATCTCCTTCAAATCCCATTGGGGAGGAATATTGGACCACAATTTTTGCAACTCTGGAGGTAAATAGATAAACCTTTCTACATTCAGATTTTTATAGGCATCTTCTTTCTGGTCGGGGGTTAACTGGTGATTGAAAATTAGAAATAATTTATAGCCCATCATTTTCCTTTCGAAAAAGTTTTAATTTTGGAATTATACTAAGAAAAGTAAAAATGTAAATAGAATTTCTTTAAAAAATTTCTTTAAAAGAGGATAATATTAATATCGCCAAATAAAAAGGTGTGCAATGGTATTAAAAAATTTTAGCTATTTTAAATTGACATTTATTTCCGAAAATCTCTATCCCCACTTTTTTCCCGGCGTTGCAATAAATAGGGCAATTAAATTTGGCTTAAAAAAGCTTGTTTGTTTAAAATGGGACAAAAAATGTGAAGGGTGTATTTTCCAAAAAAATTGCCTCTATTTCCAGTTGGAGAGAATGGATTTTCCCCCTATTATTTTAAATTTTCCTGTAACGGGAGAGTTGATATTTAATATTCTCCTTTTGGGAGAAAATATAAAAAGTGTAAGTTACTTTTTCTCTATGCTATTGGAATTGGAAAAAATAGGAGTAGGAAAAATTAAACCTCAAAATGTAAAAATAAAAGTTAATGACCAACTTCTCTACTCCCACGGAAAAATTGTCGGAAAATTTCCAACACCCCTCCAGTGGAGTCCTCCCTCTTCTCTCCCTCCCAGTAACGAAATAGAAGTTCGCTATCTCTCTCCAGTTAAGTTACCGGGGGAAGAGAGAGCAACTTTTCTTCCTTTGGCTAAAAATATCTATACCTTCTATAAAAAATATCTTCTTCCGGCGGATACTATTTTGCCTCCCCTTTCTCTTTCTCCTCCGGTTGAAATACCGGCTCTTTTCCAAACTTCCTATGGTATCTGGAAAAAGGGGGAAAAGATTGAGAAACTGGTTGGAGAGGTGGGGACTCTCAAGCTCAAAAATCTGGATATCTTGGGGTATCAACTCCTTAAAATGGGGGAAATAGTAGGGGTTGGGGAGTGGAGAGAGATTGGATTTGGAAATTATATTACTAAAGCTATAGGAGAGAAATGATTTTCTCCTCCCTTCCAAAAAGAAAAAAGAAAAGAAAAAAGAGCGAACTTGTCAGGAAAATTTGGAATTGACCAATTGGTCTCTTCCGAAAAATTCCCTTTGAAAAATGGGAGAAAGTAAGGGGTTTATTTTAAGGGTCAATTTTCAAGGAAGGAAAATTTTCAGAATAGGAAAATAGAAAGAAAAAAAGGGGAAGAATTAAAAGAATTTTGGAACAGGGAAAACATAATCGTTGACCCTCAATTTACCGGTTACTCCATCTAAAGTAATAGAGAGTTTATAGTGGGTTCCATCTTTTTTGAAAAGAAAAGGGATCATCCGTTGGAGAACGGGGAATCCACTTAACATTGGGGTAATTACATTGGTTGTAAAATCTACACTTCCAAAGTAATCGAGGGTAATATTGCAAGGAATAAGTTGATATTGGAGAGAGTTACAAGAGCCTCCCAGTTTGAAAGAAACATCTCCCAAACTTTTATCTCCAATGGTAGTATTTCCAATTTTGAGGGTAATATTATGTTGAGTGTGGTAACTGGCTAAAATTTTAAAGAGTTGTTCTATATTTAAGTTGTTGTTAATTTCCTTTATCAATTTGAGAGGAAAATTTTGGGTTTTTATATCTATTTCCCCATCATTGAGAATAGACTTTCCTGTGGGGAAATTGGCTTGGAGGGTGGAAAAAGAGATTCGGCTCTCTCCACTTCCCACTTTTTCTTTAATATAGGTGGAAGTTTGATGGGCAAATTTTCCAATGTAGAATTGGAATCCCGGAGATTTAATCATAATATTAGCGGTGGAGTTATATTTTCCATATTGTCCATCAACCGATATTTTATTGGTGAAATTGGTTACCACCCCTTGGGTATCACCCTCTTGGAAAGAGAGTTTATCCCCATTGAGGGTAAAGGAGTATTTTCTATCGGTTTCAACATTTATCTCCCCTTCCAGTTGGGTGGTATTGAGCTCCTTCTTCTGGATAGGATAGATTTGATAGGTGAAGTGTTTCAAATCTCTACTACTTGCCTCTCCCTTTTGTCCTTCCCAAAATGCTTTTTTCAAGGGAATAGTAAACCAGAGTTCATCGGGGGAGGGTGTGTAACGGCTAATAGTCCAATTGAAATCTACCGATGTAACAGGAAGATTTAAATAGCTAATTTCTACATCACCTTCCCACTCTTTTCCGTTTCGATTTACCACAAAGTGATACACTTTATCTGTTTTGAAGTAGTTACTTTGGTCTTTGGTCAAATTTAGTTCAAAACCGAACTTTTTTAACTTTTCAATCCGTTTCTCCAACCCTTTTTTCATCAAGGCTTGGAAGAGGGGGGGGGTGGCAACCATCATTACCCCTAAACCCAGGGCACTCCCTATCCAAATTGCTTGTTTTTTCTCCATATTTGCTAACTCCTTGGGAATTTTAAAAAATTATACCATTGTAAATTTAAAGTTAATTTTCCCGCAGTTTTGGAATTTTAATCTGTAAATCATATCTACTGGATTTAATTCTAAAAAATCTCAAGAAGGGAGAAAAATGGGGCGACTTTTAGGAATTTTTATGATACTTTGGCTCAGTGTCCAATCTTTATACGGGTTTGGAGAAGAGAAACACTTTTTCCAGTTGATTAGAGAGTTGCACGGAAAAATTGTAAAGGAGGAAAAAAGGGGAGATCTCCTCTATTTTGACCGGAAATATCTTATTCAAATCCCACTGGAAGAGAATAGCTCTGCATTGGTAGAGGTAAATCTCCGCCACGCCCGGCTACCTATCGGGGAGGGGAAAGTTTGGGGGAAAGTGGTAGAGTTGAAAATTGGGGATAAAGTTTATCGGAATATCTTCAAATTTAAAGGGGAAAGTAAAGATTTTAAAAAAATTGAGTATATGATTGAACCCACTTCTTTTAGCCATTGGACTTTTCCAAAAGGGTGGGGTTATCTGCAACTGGGTAAAAAAGTAACAGGTATCCTAAATTACTCTTTTCTCCAATACCGGGATAAAGATACCTCTTTCCGGGGCAACTATTTGCGGATAGAGTTTGAGGTGAACAATGGGCGGATAAAAAAACTTATCACCATCGGAACCGGTGTAGGTCGAAAGGGGGAAGTCAGATTCAAAGGGGACTCTTTCAATCTCTTTTCTCTTATTGAAGGGAGAAAAGCCCAACTTAGAATCTTTGTAAAAAAACTGGTTTTGATGGATAACCGGAGTAAAATCCAGATAAATAGGATACAATTGGGGGCAAATATTGTTGGAAAACGGGAGTATCCCTTTATCTTGACCCGAAAAGCGTTGGGGGAAATGAGCTATCAACTGGCAAGTAGTGGAAGGGCAGAAGAGATTATTGTAGATGGAATGCCGATGGGGTATCTCCAATTTCAACTATCTCTTCTTTTGCCGGTTAATGAAGGAATTGCAACTATTCTCCGCCGGGGGTGGAGTGAAAAAGATTCTTTAAATCTCCAAATTGAAGGGAGTGAACGGGTTTTGAAAGGGTTGAGTGCAGTTTTCAAAAATCCGGTAACTGCCTTTTTGTGGGATAATCTCCAACGGCGGGGAGACAGATATGGGGTTCAATTCTCAGTGAATAGAGGAGAAGTTTCTATCAATGGAAAAAGGACTTTACCATAAGTCAAAGGGATTGGAAGGGATTTTTTTTTCAAAAAAGGTGGTGAAATTTGCAGGTCGAACCAATGGAAAATATGATTTAATCAGAGAAGGGGATCGTATTTTAGTGGGGGTCAGTGGAGGAAAAGACTCCTTCGTCCTCCTCCATATTCTCAATAGAATGAGATTGATAGCCCCTTTCAAGTTTGAAATTTTGGCAATTACTATTGATGCAGGAACCGGAATCGATTATACCCCTCTTCAACTCCACTGCAAAAAATACAACATTCCTTATCTCCGCTATGAAACTCCTATTTTGGAGATTATCCGGGAGAAAAAACGGGAGGGAAGTAGTATTTGTGGGTTTTGTGCCCGGCTCAGACGGGGGGCACTCTATACCAAAGCCAAAGAGTTGGGATTCAATAAAATTGCGTTGGGACACCATTTTGATGATGCAGTTGAAACCTTTTTTATGGGGCTCTTTTATAATGGAATTATGAAATCTATGCCCCCCAAATATACCGCCTACAACGGAATTGAGGTTATCCGCCCCTTGATTAAAGTCCGGGAGAAGTGGATTGAGTATATGGCTCAACAAAACAACTTCCCAATTATCGATGGGGAGAGTTCCTGTCTCGCCTATTTGGAAGGGGGAGAGAAGACTCCCTACGCCCGGAAAAAGATAAAAGAGTGGGTCCGCCAATTGGAGGAGGAGAATCCCCAACTTTTCCAAAGATTGGAGAGTGGATTTGAAAATATCCAGTGCGATACCTTTTTTATGCCCCCTTCCAATTTCTCTTCCAATAGCTCTCCAAAGGGGGAAAAATGAGGGTTTTGGTGGGAATAAGTGGAGGGGTAGATAGTGGAGTGGCTATCACCCTTTTGAAAAAAAAGGGGTATGAAGTTGTGGGGCTTTATATGAAAATGCATAGGGGGGTAGACCATTCCCAAAATCTCTCCCGAATAGAGAAACTGGCTCAAAAAGTGGGATTTGAATATGTGGTGGAAGATGTGGAAAAGGAGTTTGAAGAGGAGGTTTACAACTATTTTATAGAGAGCTATAGAGAGGGGGCAACCCCCAACCCCTGTGCAATGTGTAATATTAAAATTAAGTTTGGAATTTTTCTCAAATTTCTTCAAAAGTATAATTGCCAACTGGGTGCCACCGGACATTATGTTCGGAACGATGGAGAGTTTCTCTATCGGGCAAAGGACCCAAAAAAAGACCAGAGCTATTTCCTCTTTGGGATTAAAAAAGAGCACCTCCCTAAACTCCTCTTTCCATTGGGGAATTTGACCAAAGAGGAAGTAAAAGAAATTGCCCGAAAAGAGGGGTTGAGCCAGTTGGCAGAGCAGAAGGAGAGCCAAGATATCTGTTTTATTCCCACCACCTACATTGACACACTCCGAAACCATTTTAACCCCGATTTACCCGGGGGGGTTTTCGATAGTCGCGGTAGAAAAATTGGAACCCACCGGGGCTATCCCCACTACACTATCGGACAACGGCGGGGATTTAGAATTTTTAAAGCCCACCGCCCCTATTATGTGGTAAATATTGACCCCCACCGGAATAGATTGATTGTTGGAGATAAAAAGGAGTTGGAGAGGAGGCAAATTTTCCTCAAAGGGGTGAATCTTTTTGTGGAAGAGAAAATTTTGGAAGGGGTTGAGGTAAAAGTCCGATACCGAAGTCCTCTTCTTCCGGCAGTGGTAAAAATGGAAACCAAAACCAAAGGGGTAGTCTTTTTAACCCATCAACCGGCAACCGGAGTCGCCAAAGGTCAAGCTTGCGTCTTTTACCGGGGAGATAAACTTTTGGGGGGAGGTTGGATCCGGGGGAGTAGGTAAAAAGGGAAGGGATGGAAAAGTTAAAAAATTTTTTGAAGGGGGGGAAGAAATGCTCCGGGGTTGAGGTTCGATTTTTGGGATTGACCGAAATCTCTTTTTCTAATCTATTTTGCTTTGTTCTTTTGCCCCAAAATTACACAAAAGAAGGGAAACAAAAAACTTTCAAGTTTTAATTTTTACCCTTTTCAGCCTCTAATCGGTCAGTGTTCGATTTTTCCCCGATTTAAACCGGTCTCTTTATTTTCCAATCTTCAATTTTTAAGCTTTCTCAAAATACTCAATTCCTTTCTTCCTCTTTTTTTTACTTACAAAACGGAGTTTCCCATTGGAAATCTTCCCTCTAACATTGGAGAAAAGAGAAATTGGACTTCCTTTCCTTCAATCGTTAAAAGATACCCGGAAAAGGGGGGCGGGGAGGAAAACTTTAAAAATTGAAAAGAGTTTTAAAATTTTGTCCCGTCGACCGGGGAGAATCTACCCTTGGGGAGGAGTAACAATTTCTTTGAGAAACTCCAGAAGTTCCGGCTCA
>PUXY01000146.1 GCA_009659955.1 Campylobacterota bacterium
GCATAACTATAGGCGTAGCAGTAAAATGGAGTGTGGTAAAAATGGGGAATATAACTCCACCAACTCCGATAGTTGGAGGTCAAAATTACGGAGTTTCCAAACATTTTCCGATTCTCCTCCTCCCAAATTTGATTCAATTGGTCGGCGGTTAACTCTCCAATATGGGAGAAGACCCGCCGTTCAAAGTTGGTAAAGACTATTTGTCGGAAGAGGGTGGCAAAGATATCCTCCAATTTGGAGGCGTAGAGGGGTATCAACTCCTCCCGGGAAAGTTCCTTTTTCATCTGTTGAAAAAGGAGCATTTCGGCAAAAATTGAGGCGGTTTCGGCGGTGGTCAAAGGGGTATTCTGGTTGAGGTAGCCGGCTTGTTGGCTCAAATATTGGTGGATAGCGTGCCCCAATTCGTGGGCAAGGGTAAAGATATCCCGGCGGGTGTGGGTGTAGTTGAGGAGAACATAGGGGTGCACCCCCGGGGTGGTGGAGCAGGAGAAGGCACCTCCCCGTTTTCCACTCCGGGGATAAACATCTATCCAATTATCATCAAAGGCTCTTTGGGCAATTTGGTGGAAAGTGGGGGAAAAGTTTTGGAAAGTGTTCAATACCACCTCTTTGGCTTCTTCAAAGGGGACTCTCTCTTCTCTACTTTCCAAAGGGGCGTAGCGGTCGTAATCCAATAGATGTGAATAGCCCAATAACTCCCGTTTGAGGTTGTAATACTCCTCTACAATATCGGTATTTTTGTTGACAACCTCCACCAATTTATCCACACTTTTTTGGCTCACCCGGTTGGAAAGGTGCCGGGGAGCCTCCGGAGATTCAAAGCCCCGGATATCGCAGTTGGTCAACTTCCAGTCTTCCACCACCCGATTGTAGAGGTAAGTTAAAAGGGGCAACCGCTTTTCCAACTCCAGAGTCATCAAAATTTGGGCTCTTTTCCGGGTCTCCCGATCGGGGGAGTAGAGGTGGGAGAGGAGTTCCTCCTCCCCAATCTCCTTTCCGTCCCAATCGACCCGGAATCGTCCCATCTCCTCATCAAAAAGCCGGGTAAATGCGGAAAAGGAGGTCAACTCCTTTTTGGTCAAAATTTGCTCTTCCTTCTCCCCCAACCGATAGGGTGCCTCCTCCACCCACTGGAGAAGGAGATATTTATACTTTCCGCTCTCTTCAATAAATTTACTCCGTCGCTTTTCTGGAAGCCGGATAAATTCCAGTTCAAACCAGAGGAGTTGGGTCTCTATTTTGGTAATTTCCTGTTCAAACCGGTTTAAAATCCCCCCTTTGGAGCTATCTGTGGCAAACAGGAGAAAGGCGTAGGTGTGCACCCTTCCCAAACTTTCCAAAATCTTTTCATACTCCTCCACCGCCCGGCGGAATTGGTGGGGCTCCAAAGTCCCCAATCTCCCTTTATATCGGGTATTGAAAATCTCCACTTTCCGGGCACTCCGTTTTAAACTCTCCTCCGCCTCTTCCACAGAAGGGAAAAGGTGGCTCAAATCCCACTCCCCTCCCCTTTTTCTCTCTATTCCATTTCTCTTTTGGGTAGTCATTTTTTCTCCTTTAATATTCCGGTATCTATTTCGCCCCTAAATTTTTTGAGAGTTTGTCCAATTCCGGAATTTTACCTTTTACTTTTCTACTTGAAAATAGAAATTAAATTTTCTGCTCCTCTATACACTCTTTTCCTTTATCTGGCAAGGAAAAAGTAAAAAAGGGATATTGGAGTAAATGGTTAGAAAAAGATAAAAATGGAGGAGGGAAAAGAGAAAGATTTACCCCCTTTCTCCCGGGGTCTATTTTTTAGGTTTAGGAACTGGGGTGGGACACGCCTCTTTTATCCCCAATTTGCAAGCTTTTTGCCGATACTTATCGGCTTTGGGATAGTCGGTAGGGACAATATCCCCATAGGAGTAAATATCCGCCAAATATAAACACCCTTTCCCATCTCCATTGTCACACCCTTGTTGGTAAAGCTCCATCGCCTTTTTGGCATCTTTGGCTACCCCTTCTCCATTTTCGTAAAGGGTGCCCAGTTTAACGCAAGCGGTTCCCACCTTTTTATTGCAGAGATTTTGGTAGAGCTCCACCAATTTTTGATACTTTTTCTCTTTGGCATAGACTTCCCCCAGTTGAAGACACCCTTGGGTGTCCCCTTTTCCACAGGCGGTTTGGAAAAAGAGGGAAGCTTTTTGGTAATTTTTTTCCACCTTCTCCCCATTGAGATAGAGTTTTCCAATCTCCACACAACTTTTGGTGTCTCCACTTTTACATTTTGTTGCCAACTGGACAACCTCCTGCCCCTCTTTAGCCTTTTGGGTTAAATTGGAGGGGGAAATACCACTTTGTTGACACCCGGTCAATCCCAAGAGGGCAATAACGCCCATTCCAACGGCAATTTTTTTAAAAGTCTCCATAGCTCTCCTCTCCTTTTTGAGTGGGATTAAATTTATTAAATCGATTTTTACTATATTTTTTAGGAAAAAGTCTCCAAAAAATACTCCATTCCCTTCTTTTTTTTGAAAGTTTTTTTGAAAGATAAAGAGTATTCCTCTACTCTTTCCGGAATAGTTTATCGTTGAGAAAATCTCCCCAGAAATTGGATTTAAATTGGGTGGCTATTTCTTTATTCTCTTTGAACCACTCCAAAAAATCGGTTTTTCCATCATATTTTTCCAATAAGAATTTAATTTTCCCTGCCCTGCTCCACGGAAAATAGAGGTATCGGAGTTTTAACTCTTTTTCAATTGCCCAATTTTTATCCCTTCCCCGGAGTAGATGCCACAAAACTGCCACAAAACCGGTTCTATCTGCCCCCGCTTTGCAATGGAAAAGGAGGGGTTTGGGGGCGGTCTGGAGGAGATAAATTAACCTTTCCAACTCTTCCACTTTAATCTTTTCGGGAGTTCGGGATTTGAGGGCAATAGTGTAATAATTTACCCCCTCCCTTTCACAAATCTCCCTCTCTTTTTGATAGAGGAGATTTTTGTTATTCCCCCGGAGATTGATAATAGTTTTAATCCCATATTTTTTTATTATCTTCCTCAATCGCCACGGAGTAAGTTGGGCACTCCGATAAACTCCCTTATCCACTTGATGGAAGTTGAACCAGAAAAGATTTAAAAAGTTGTGCTCTTCCATTAAAATTTTAAAAATTTCTCTTATTTTTACCCCTATTTTTTCCATTTTCTGTTTAAAAGTTTTCACCTCCACTGGACACACTCCCAAAACTTTTCCAACAAATGGTATCGGTTTTTAACCCAATTGGCAAGATAAAATTGGAAAAGGAGATTTCCCTTGAAGAATAAAGTGCTCTATTACTCTCTCCTCTATCTAAAAAATCTCCTTTTCCAAAGGGAGGAGAAAGAACTCTATTTAAAATAGGCGTTTTTTGGAAAAAATGGGAGAGGAAAAAGGGGAAGAAATTACCGGTTGAGGGCTTCAACCGCTTTGAGCATCAAAATCCCCGCTTCATTTACGCTATTCCGTCCCAAATATTTGGCATTTCGGGCAGCAACATAGGCTTTATCAAAGGACTCTTTGGTAAGTCCAGATTTTTTAATCGCCTCTTTAATATTCCGGGGAAGGATTCGGATTTTTTGCTCTTTTACATAGAGGCTTCCGGTGTCGGCAATAGCTTTTACAACCCGGTAGATAATTGGGTTAATCGGTGCCCCAAACCCTTCTGGAACTCCGCTCATTGCTTCGTCCATCATTTTTCCAAATTCGGTCTCTACAATGTGTCCATCGGGGAGGAGTTCAATAAACCCTTTTGCCTCCAGTTTGTCCAGAGCTTCAATTACTTTCCGTTTCTCTTCATCGTCCCGACCTTCCAAAACCTCTTCGACGCTAATTCCTTTGTCAGGGATAATTTTGAAAATTTCCGCCTCATATTTGGTCATATAGGGGAGTTTTTTATGGTCTGCCAATTCTTCATACAGGAGACCAGATTTGGTAGCTTCATAGGTTCCCAAAACCCGCTCTTTCCGGGCTTCTTCAACCCACTCTTTATTGGGGGCAAAGAAAACTTTATTGGAGATAGTCAAGGTTTTTACAGACCAGCTATGGATATCCCGTTCATCGGCTTGGTCTTCAATTACCCGCTCCCCATCTTCGGTTACAAAGTAGACCGCTTTTCCTTTTTTATCAATCCCCTCTTGAATCAACCCAAAGGCTTCCAAAGAGTAGAGATACTCCCGGAGGTCAAAGTTATCATCAAACCATTTGACCAAATCTTTGGCTTCGGAGAATTTTTTGGCAATTTCCTGTTTCTTCTTGGGCATTTCGTTGAGTCGCCGTCCATATTTTTCCACAATTTTTTTATATTCGGCAATTTTCCGGTCTACCAACTCCCGTTTGATTTCATCGAAAGTTGGGGTCTCTTCTGGGTTGTTGGGAACCTTTTCGTCCCAAATTTTTTTGATGGTTTTGAGGGTTTCAACCTCCTCTTTGGAGATGGCGAAACTTTTGAGCTCTTTATCCTCTCTATCTTTGTAGAGCCGGTAAACCTCCAAAGCCATCTCTCCCGCTTTGGTGAGGGTATCGGTTCCCTCCACATACCCCAACTCTTCCAGATGGATTAGGGCGTCCAAATCAATCTCTTCCCCATCGGCAACTTTTACAATATCTTCCAAAATGGAGACATCTAAAACACTCCCTTCACTTGCCCAACCTCCAACTTCAAGGGTGGATTTGACCGCCTGTCCCAATCCGGTGAAAGCGTAATAATCCCCATCGGGCACAGAGTAGGCGATTAACCGCATTGCTTCAATAAAATCTTTTTGATCCCCCTCAATTGGGAGATAGTGGGAGTCGGTGGGTCCCATAGGAGATTTCCGGATATAATCCGCCAATTGGGCGTCGATTACCAATTCTGGAGCCACAATTCTATAGGCTTCAAAAATATCCAATGCCGGTTGGGTCAACTCCCCATCTTTGGCAAATCCCCGTCTTTCCAGAGGTTCGTTGGTGATAGAGGTGGTTTTATTTTTATTCCGGACGCTATTGTCAATCATTGCAATAATTTTACTGCTAATCCATTTGAAATTATCTTTCCACTCCCCAATCTCTTCAATTTCAGATTGGACTTGATTTAGCACCTCCGCCACCATTCTTCCCCCATAGGTGAGCTCAATTTTGGCGGGGACTGGAAACCGAATCAATCCGGAAAGGCTCAACTCTTGCACTGCGTCGTTGTTGAGTCCTTCCACAGAGAGGGTCTCATTTCCCTTTTCCAAAAGTTGTAGTAAAATTTTGGCACCCTCTTTTTTAACTACCATACCGCAAACTCCTTCCTGTTTTTTGGGGTGAATTATAACTTATCAATAACTTTAACTTCAAGGGTTGTAAGCTAATTACCGGAAATTTTGAGATGAGGGGAATTTTTTTTATAAAAAAGAGGAGAATGGGGGGATTAATACCACCCCAAAACTTCAAATTGGAGATACCAAACCCCAATTCCCACCAAATAACCTGCCAAAATTGCCCACGCAAATTTGAGATGGTTTCCAAAGGTATAAATGCCCCGGAGGCGTCCCATAACTCCGACCCCCGCAGCACTTCCAAAACTGATTAAACTTCCCCCTACCCCGGCGGTAAAGGTTACCAACATCCATTGGGCGTGATCCATATTGAGACCAGATTTGAGAATTGCACTCATTACGGGAACATTGTCTATAATTGCACTTACAAATCCCACCCCAATATTTGCCCAAGTGGCTCCTATCTCTTGGTAGAGGTGGCTAATATATTTTAGCCACCCTACAAATGCCAAAGCTCCCACGGAAGTTAAAATTCCAAAGAAGAAAAGCAGAGTGTCGTGCTCCACTTTTTTCATATTGAGGTTGACATCTATTTTCTCTCCCGGTCTCCGGTTTCGGGTTACCCAGAAATAGAATTGGAGAAGTGCCAGTCCAAACATCATTCCCCACATTGCCGGAAAATGGAGAAGAATATGGAGGACAACAGAGATTATAATAGTAAAAATTCCTATCACTATTACCGCTTTACCTCCGGGAGCAATTTTGACAGGGGGTTGGGAGCTATCAAAGGGGGGTTTTCCAGTGGGGAGGAAAAGGCTCAAAAGGAAAGCGGTTACCACCCAATTGAGAAAAGAGGCGGGAAAGAGGGCTAAAAAGTCAATAAAATCCCCTTTTCCCGCAGTCCAAACCATTAAAGTGGTAATATCCCCAAAGGGAGACCACGCCCCACCGGCATTGGCGGCAACTACAATATTGATAGCCCCCGGCACCAGAAATTGGGGGGAATGGCGGTCGATAGTGTAGATAACCGTTGCCAAAATTAGGGCAGTGGTCAAGTTGTCGGCAACGGGAGAGAGAAAGAAGGCGATAAGTCCGGTAAGCCAGAATAGTTTTTTATAACTATATCCCCGGGAAGTGAGTTTATATTTTAGGGCATCAAAAACCTTTCTATCTATCATTGTCTCTACAAAGGTCATTGCCACAAAGAGGAAAAAGAAAATTTCCGCTACTTCCAGAATAATTTTCTCAATTTCCCGATGGAGGGGGTCTAAAGGCAAATTTTCCAATAAAAAGTAGAACCCTATTAAAATAAAAGAGAGGGTTCCGGCACCCAGTGCAGGTTTGGATTTATTGATTTTCAGTTTCTCCTCCATTGCAATGGCAATATAGGAGATGGTAAAAATAATTAAAACCAACCAACCGATAGGTGAATGGGCAAGGTTTAAGCCGTGTTCCATTGTTCAACTCCTTTCATTTTTAGAGAGCTTCTCCTTTTTCCCTCTTTCTCTCCGGTTTATTTAATCTATTTTAACTTTGTAACCCTTACCAAAGATTAAAAAATAGATTAAAACAAAAAAAGGAAGGTTAAAGATAGCTATTTTTTTCCTTTGGTGGGAAGTTGTGTAACATTATTTCCCATTTAAATGGAAAAAGAGAGAGAATAGGAGAGGAGCAGAAGATTAATCCACTTCCGCCAGTTCGATTTTAAAGCCAGATTGGGAGAGGACTTTTACTTTAATTTTATCCCCTACATTGTATCGGCTCAAATGGTGTTTCAATTTGCTCACGTGGAGGAGACCTTCCACATCGGGGGCAACCTCAACAAAGAGTCCAAAGGGGACAATTCTTTTTATTTCGCCGGTGATAATGGTGCCAATTTTAAATTGGGGAATTTTGGGTTTATCCTGTTTGCAGACCACATTGAGGATATAATCTTTGGCGTCTTGGATCGACTGATTATCCTCCCCATAGATTTTAACTTTTCCGGTCTCTTTATCCAAATCGATGGAGACATTGAACCGGGCGATAATATCTTTAACGGTTTTACCCGCCATTCCGATGATATCGATAATTTTTTCCGGCTCCACAAAAAATTTGGCAATTTTGGGGAGAACCTCCTCATTATATTTAATCTCTTTTCCGGCTTTCTCCATCAACTCCAGAATAATTGCCCGGGCGTCCCGGGCTTGATAGAGGGCTTCTTTTAAAATTTCAAGTTTAATCCCCCCCAATTTAATATCCATCTGCATTGCGGTAATTCCGTCAAAGGTTCCCGCCACTTTAAAATCCATATCCCCATCGTGGTCTTCAAGTCCCATAATATCGGTTAAAATCCGATACTCCTCCCCTTCGGTTACCAACCCCATAGCAATCCCCGCCGCCAGTTTCAACATTGGAACTTTCGCCGCCTTTAAGGCAAGGGAGGAGGCACAGACGGTAGCCATAGAGCTACTCCCATTACTCTCCAAAATTTCACTCACAACCCGGATAGTTTCATCAAATTCCGGGTCGATAAGGGGGGCAATTGCCCGTTTAGCCAAATTTCCGTGTCCCAACTCCCGGCGGGAGGGGGGTCCCAACCTCTCCGCCTCCCCTACACTGAAAGCGGGAAAGTTGTAGTGGAGCATAAACCGCTCCAATTTCTCCTCTTTATCGGTCAAATTGGCGTAAACTTGGGCGTCCATCTCTCCCCCCCGGGTGGCAACCGCCAGAGCTTGGGTCTGTCCCCGGGTAAAGAGACAACTTCCGTGTGCCCGGGGGAGGATATTGGTTTCAATGGTAATTGGGCGAATTTCGTCCAATTTTCTCCCATCTGCCCGGATACCCTCCTTCAAAATCATTCCCCGGACAATCTCCCGTTTTACCTCTTTTACCGCCTTTAAAATTGTCTCAAACTCCTCCTCTTCCCCCAAAATTTCCGCCAATTCCCGGGCAAATTGCCGGAGGAGATACTCCCTCTCACTCAAGGAGAGGTGTTTTACAATCTCCCGGAGACGGTCGATATATTTCTCCCGGATAATTTTGATATAGGGGGTTAAATCCTTCTCCACCCTTTTCCGATACTCAATCGGCTCTTTTTTAAACTCTTTGAGCCCCTCTTCCATTGCGGTCGCCCCCTTCCGAATCGCCTCTTGGGCAACCTTCAGAACCTCTATCAATTCATCTTCGGTAATTTCGTTGGGGCTATATTTCCGAATCTCCTGCTCCAGTGGAACCCCGTCCACCAATACATCGGGCACCGGAATAATTTCAACTTTCTCCTGTCCTTGGGAGGCAAACTCAATCATCAAAAGCTCATCTTTGGTGCCAGTTACCAAAAGATTGAAATCCCCCGCCTCCAACTGGTGGAGGGTGGGGTTGACAATCAACTCCCCATCAACCCGGGTAATTCTCACCCCATAAACCATTTTTCCAAAGGGGAGGGAGGAGAGGTAGAGGGCAACTGCCCCGGCGTTCATCGCCGCCACCTGTAAATCGCTATCTTCGTCGGCACTCAATGCCATAATTGTAATTATGGTGTCATACCCGTAATCTTTGGGAAATAGGGGACGGAGACTCCGGTCTACAATTCTGGCGGTCAAAGTTTCAAAATCCCCCGGTTTCTGCTCCCGTTTTACAAAACCGGCGGGGATTTTTCCAACGGCATACGCCTTTTCCACATACTGCACCGCCAAGGGAACAAAATCTTCGTCTATAATCTCTTCTGGATTATAAGTTAAAGTAGCCAACATAATGGTGTTTCCATCTTGATACCAGACGGCACTATCCGCCTGCCGGGCTACTTTGTTTAACACCAACTTCAAATCCCGGTTATTAACCTTTATCTCCACTTCACAGCTCATAAAACTCCTTTTACCACCGAAAATTTTTCCGGTCAAATAGTAAACTTTACCTATTTTCGACTCTGGATTATATCCAAAAAAATTTTCCGATTTTTCTTTCTTTGCCCAATTTAAATATTTTATCAACCCCCTCTCCAATTTTAATTTACAATTTTAAAAAAGAGAAGGAAAAAGATGGAGCCGAAAGGGAATTTTGAAATGGGAAGAGGAAATAAAAAGAGGAATGGAAAAGAGAAAAGAAATAGAGAGGTGAAAGGGAACAAGGGGAGCATAGAAGAGAAAAAGAATAGAAAGGAGAAAGGGGAGGAAAAAGAGAAGTGGAAAACCGCAGTGGAAAAATTGGGAATAGATAAAGACGCACTCCGGAAATTGGAACTCTTCTCCACCCATCTGGAAAAGTGGAATCGGGTGCATAAATTGACCAATTACCGGGGAGGGGAGATTTGGGAGCAGATTTTTGACTCCCTCTACCCCTTCCACCACTGGAAAATTGAAAAAGGGGTTGTGGTAGATGTGGGAACTGGAGCTGGGTTTCCGGGATTGGTGGTGGGATTGGCATATCCCAATTTAAATATGGAACTGGTGGAGCCCCTAAAAAAGCGGTATAGTTTCCTCGCCTATATTAAAACTTTAACTGGAGCCAAAAATATTCAAATTTACCCCTCTCGGGTGGAGAAAATAACCCTTCCCCACCCCGTCGATTTAATTACCTCCCGGGCGGTGGGGGATTATCAACTCCTCTTCAATCTAACTTCCCATCTCCGGG
>PUXY01000147.1 GCA_009659955.1 Campylobacterota bacterium
GAGTAAGTTGGGACCATATCTATAGCGGTTCAAAAACCGATGAATGGGGGAATTCTGTAATCCGGGTTTACGCCGGATATAGCTTTATGGGATTTTAACCCACCCCTTTTTTTCTTTCTATATTACCTAAACTATCTACATTATCTAAACCCAATACCCTCTCCAATTCTTTTCCCAATCTTGTGCCTTTTTTTTCTTAATCCCTAAAATTAAGTCCCTTTCTTTTAAAAAATCCCAATATCAAATTTTTCTCTAAAAACTATAGACTAACCGGTTTTATAAGAAGAATTTTTTGCTTTTAATTTTTTGTGGGGAGGGTGTTAGAGGTAAGGGGTTGGAATGGGGAAAGGGGATAGAAGCAGGTTAGAGTTTTCCTTGTTTTTTAAGTTTTTCATAGATTCTTTCCCGGAGTCGGGCTTTTAGGTCTGGAGGGAGATTGGCACCCAATCTTTCCACAATTTTTTCCACTGCTTCATCAAGTTGAGTTGGAGAAAGTTGAGATTGGGAGGCTCCGGAGAGTTCTTTTTTGGGTTCCTGTTGGAGATTTTCAGATTTGGTGGTGTGGGAGTGGATTTTGGGTTTGGGATTTTCTTCCAAAATCTTTGGAGTGGTGGAGAGTTCTGCTCCAATATCATTGGAGGGTGAATTCTCCCTTTGGGTCTGGTCGACGGAAGTGTTATTTTCTTCTTCCTCTTTTTTATCGGGAGGACGGGAGGTTGGTTTTTTCTTCCCTTCTTCTTCATTTTCTTCTTTCTCATCTTCCAAATCCAGATAGATGGGGGTTGTAGGTGTTGGGGAAGAGGCAACTTTTTTCTCTTCTCTATTTTTTTCTTCGTGGGGGGAGAGGGAGTCGGGGCTTCTCTCCTCTTCCCCATCTGGAGAGAGGGTTCGGGTATCCATTCTCCAAAACTCGTCTACCTGCAGGAAAGGGGGAATATAAAGTTCCTCTTTTTCCTCTTTCCCTTTGGTGGAAGTTGTCTCCTCCGGTTGGGTCTCTTTTTGGGGAGACGGAGAAGGTGTCTTTTTATTTTTATCTACTTGGTCAGAGGAAGAAATAGAGCCGGAGTTATCGCTATTTTTCTCTTTTTGGGTTCCTTTTTTTTCCCATTTTAACCGGGAAAGTTTCCATTTTCTCCCCTCTCTCTCTTCCGGTTGAGGTTGGGAGGTAGGCAACTCTTCTCCCTCTCTCAAAGTGGAGAGGTAGGCTTCTACCCCTGCCAAGGTAATTAAAGGGGTTAAGAAGAGTTGAAAAATGAGAAAGATTAATACTACCCCTTCCAATCCAAAGAGAAAAATTGGGAGGGAGTGGAGTCCACTTAAAGCAAGGGTCTGATTTATCCCCAACCAAAGATTGAGGGCAATTTTGGTAATTATGACCATAAATCCAATAAAAAGTAGTGAAGTCATAAATGCGAAGAAGTATTTGATGTTTAATCCCCGCCACAGATATTTTACCCCCCAAAAGGTGGAAAAGATACTTTTCAAACCTCCCAAGAATGTGCGGTTACTTACCGCTTCTCCTATTTTTCCCAACAGAATGTAGAGGAAAAATTCTCCTATTCCAACCAATCCGATTAAAAACCATTTCCATTCTATACCGGTTTTTAGAGAAATTTCCCGGGCAAGATAGGAGATTATTCCCCAAATCATCAAAATTAAAAAGAAACCTATGGCTATTCCCAAGCTATTGGGGATTCTCCGGAGGAAAGCAAAAAAGGAGGAGGTGTAATATTTCTCTTCAAACTCTTCCACACTTTTGGAGTAGGCGGAGAGATACCCAATCCACGAATTGAAAGTTAATAGGAGAAATTCTCCCAACATAAAAATTCCAAATCCTACCCACTCCATTTCCCTCCCCCAATGGTAATAGGAAGCAAAAAAAATTAAAGCAACTCCACCCCCCATTAGGAGGAAGAGTAAAATTGCTACTCCCAAAAGTTTCCAACTTCCGATAACCACCCCCCACTTGCGGAGAATTGTAACCACCCTTCACCCTTTTTAATTGGAGAAAGAGTCTCCTTCACCCTCCAGAGTAGAGAGGTGGGCAAAGGAGGCTCCGATAGTTCCCAAACTGGTTAGAATTAAATTTCCAAAGGTTTGGGCAATAACTTCTACTGCCATTCCGGCAAATAATACCACCAGTGGGTTGGAAATGGTAAGTAAAAGGATAAATCTTATTCCTCCGCTAATAATTCCTATCAACAACCCAATAAGAATAAAGAGGGCAAAGACGACCAGAGTGTTAACAATATAGTGGGCGTTAAGGCTCCGTTTCAGATATTTTACATCATAAAAGGCAGAAAGTTGGGTAAAAAAGGCTTTTTTAAAGCTATCACTACTTAATGCTTCTCCACTTTTACCATAGAGGACATAAAGGTAGATAGCCAAATAGATAAGAGCCAATCCTCCAAAAATTGCAAAAATGATAGGGTTGGCGATATGGATTCCTTCTGTATTAAAATCAACACCCCCCAATGCCATTCCCAATAATACTATTCCTCCCCAAATTGCTCCACTTACCAAAAAAGCTACTACTACCCCGGAAGCGGGAGCGATTCTTTGCCAAAAGTCCATAAATTTCAATTGTTTATAGTAGGAAATAAACTGATCCCGATGGTGGATAACTCCGTAGGCAAGGGTAGAATAGAAAACAGAGACCCAGAGGGTATGAAGTAGTAGGAGGAAAATTTCCAATATAGCTTCTATCCAAAAGGGTTGCTCAAGGGAAATTTTTCGAATAATATGGTAAACCAAATAGAAATTCAATAGAGTTAAGACGGTTAAAACTACTCCCAAGAGCCATATTTTTTTGTCTTTAATTACCCCGTTCCACCAAAAATTGAGCATCTCTTTAATAGTTAGCTTCATCCACTTCTCCTTTATTGTAATGTCCTCTCTCCTCTTTTTCCACCCCAAAAAAAGGGAATTAAATTACCCTATCGAAAGTTAAAAGTTTAACTTCCTCTCCCCTCTCCAATCGATAAATCCCTTCTGGGAGAGCCATTAACCCCTTACACCCTATTAAATTGGTAAGGATACCGCTACTTCCCTGTTTCTTTCCGCGGGTATCCACCACCAAACCGGAGGGAGTCCAGTGGATATTTACTGCCACAAATTGATATTTTTTAAATTTTTTTTCAAAGGGCTCTCCCAATTTTGCCGTAACTTCTTTGATACTTTCCAGTCCACCCCCCAGTCTATCGGCAATGGGAACCACATAGAGGAGAAAAGTAACAAAGCTACTATAGGGAAACCCGGGGAGGGAAACGATAAATTTACCTCCCGCTTTGGCAACCATTACCCATTGTCCCGGCTTAATATTTACTCCGTGGAAAAGGAGTTGATAGCTTCCGGTTATCTCCTTTACAAAATCATAGTCTCCGACGCTCACTCCCCCGGTGGTTACTACAATATCGTTCTCTTCCAAAGCTTCTTTTATTCTCTTTTCAATCTCTTTTTTATCGTCGGGGAGGAGTCCCAGATTCTCTACCTGATATCCCAATCTCCCTGCTAAAAAAGTTAAAGTGTAGTTGTTGGAGCTTCTAATCTCTCCCGGTTGGAAGGGGGAATCGATATCTACCAACTCCTTACCTGTGGAGAGGATAGCAATTTTCGGGCGTTTTACTACTTTTACTACACTCTTTCCCAATGATGCCAACACCCCCAACTCTCCTTCCCGGAGGGGAGTCCCCTTTTTAATTACCACCTCCCCTTTTTTAAAATCCTCCCCTACCGGTCTAACGCTAAATCCTTGGGAGACCGGCTCTACAATTTTCAATTTTTCCCCCTCAACTTTTACATTTTCAAAGGGGAGTAAAGTATCGGCTCCCTCCGCCATAAAAGAGCCGGTAAAGGTTTTTACCGCCTCCCCTTCCCCAATCTTCCTAATCTGAAATTTTCCGGCGGGGTTTTCCCCTACAATTTTCAATTCCCCCTTTTCCAAATCCCTATATCTTACCCCATATCCGTCCATCGATGCAGTCGGGTGATAGGGATTATCATAGGGAGCTACCACATCTTCCGCCAATATCCGTCCAACCGCTTCCCCCAAAAAAAGGGTTTCACTCCCCTTGTGTTGAGGTAAATTGGCTTTCAAAATTTCTATGGATTTGGAATAGCTTATATGAGCCATTTTTCTCCTTTTTTTACCCCCTTAATTTTATCTTTTAAGTGGGAGGAAAGGTGTGGAAAAGGTCAATTTTAAAAAAACCTCCCATATTGTAACAAGTTGTCCTCAAAATCCCCAATTAACTGGAAATTAAATTGGTATAGTTGAGCAAAATTCCCCCTTCTTTTCCTTTTAAACAGAATGGAAAAAGCCAATTTCCCGATTGGTAGAGGGATTGGAAAATATCTTTTTTCCGTTTAATTTAAAAGAGAATTTTTAAATTCTCTTATTTAAGAAAAAATTAAAAAAGAGTGGGGGAGAGGGTGCTTCCAAAAAGTTGGTGGGCTTTGGCGGTTGCCACCCGCCCCCGGGGGGTCTTTTCCACATATCCATTGGCAATTAAAAAGGGTTCAATAACCTCCTCTATGGTTCCTTCGTCTTCATTGAGGAGGGCGGAAAGGGTAGAGAGTCCAATCGGTTTCTTTGCTTCCACCAATAATTGGAGAAGTCTGATGTCTTGGGTATCAAATCCGTGGCGGTCGATACCCAACGCCTCCAACGCCCTCTTGGCTATCTGAAGGTCTATTTTTCCATCTCCCTCCACTTGGGCAAAATCCCGCACCCGACGGAGAAGTCGGAGGGCTATTCGGGGGGTTCCCCGGGAACGGCGGGCAATCTCTTGGGCTCCCTCTGGGGTCAATTCCACTCCCAATTTTTTGCCGGCTCTAAATAGAATCTTTTCCAACTCCCCAATTGTGTAAAACTGAAGGCGGAAGGTAATTCCAAACCTATCCCGGAGGGGGTTGCTCAACATTCCCGCCCGGGTAGTAGCCCCTATTAAAGTAAAAGGGGGTAAATCTATTTTTATGGTTTGGGCGGCGGGACCACTTCCCACCACAATATCCAGTCTAAAATCCTCCATTGCCGAGTAGAGGACCTCCTCTATAGCCGGTTTTAACCGATGAATTTCGTCGATAAAGAGTATATCTCCCGGTTCAAGGTTGGTCAAAATAGCCGCCAAATCTCCACTCTTTTCCAACATTGGGGAGGAGATTGTCCGGATATTGCTCTCCATTTCATTGGCGATAATAGTTGCAAGGGTTGTCTTTCCCAATCCGGGAGGACCAAAAAAGAGGAGATGCTCCAAGGGCTCTCCCCGCTTTTTGGCGGCTTGAATAAAAATGTGGAGATTATTTTTTATATGCTCCTGTCCTATATACTCTTCCAACGAGGTGGGGCGGAGGGTTCTCTCAAATCTCTCCTCCCCACTTCTCTGCTCCAGTTCCACAATTCGCAACTATTTTCCTTTTTTCAGTTTTTGCCAAAAGCCTTTAATTTTTTCTGTAATATCTGCCAAAAAGGAGTGGTGGCTCTCCACCATCTCCTTTCCAAAGGAGTTATGTAACTCCTCCAAAAGCTCCCTCTGGCGGGGAGTCAATTTTTTGGGGTAAACTATTTTAATAATAGCTATCAAATCCCCTTTTTGTCCAGTGGTGGGAGATTTTACCCCTTCTCCCGGCAAAACTATCTTTTCCCCTTCCCGGGTAAAGGGTTTCAACTCCACTTCCTGCTCCCCATAGAGGGTAGGAATTTTAACTTTCCCCCCCAAAAGGGCATTGGTAAAAAAGATTGGAAGTTCCAAATAGAGATTGAGCCCATCTCTTTTGAAAATTTTGGAGTCTTTAACCCGAAAGACCAGATAAAGGTCCCCCCGGTTTCCCTTTCTTCCCTCATTTCCCCTTCCCTTCACCCTCATTCTCATACCGGTATCTACCCCCGCCGGAATATCAACCTTCACTTTATCGCGGGCGATTAAATATCCGCTTCCTTTACATTTTTTACACTTTTCAACTACTTTGACCCCTTTTCCCCCACAATCGGGGCAAGTTTGAGCCATCTGGAAAAATCCCTGTTTAAAATAGACCTGTCCCCGTCCTCCGCAAGTGGGGCAAGGGGCGACTTTGGAGGCTCCAGTCCCTTTACATAGGGGACAAAGTTTGTAATAGGTTATCTCCACATCTCTACACACCCCGTAAACCGCCTCTTCAAAATCGAGAATAACCTCTATCACCCTATCCAAGGGGTAGGGTAAATCTCCCTCCTCTTCTTCGAAACCTCCCCCGAAAAATTCATCAAAAAATCCCCCGAAAAAGTCACTGAAATCGAATCCTCCACCACTTCCCTTTTCTCCTCCCCCCATTCCTCCCCGTTCCAACCCTTCTTTTCCATAAATATCGTAAATTCTTCTTTTTTCTTCATCGATTAAGACTTGATAAGCTTCATTTATCTCTTTAAATTTTTCTTCACATTCAGGTTTTTTACAGATATCCGGGTGATATTTCCGAGCCAATCTCCGATAAGCCCGTTTTATCTCTTCCTTTGTAGCACTTCTCTCAACCCCCAGAATTTGATAATAGTCCACTGCCCTACCTCCTTTTTTTAGACTCTTCCTCCTCCCAAATAACGATTTGGATTTATTTGGATTTTGTTTAATAGATATCGGAAAATTTTTCTCTCCCTAAATTCTATTTTGTTGAGTTTCAAATCCAATTATTACACTCTCCCCTCTTTGGAATTTTACAAGAAGATTTTGTCTATATTGGAAAGATGACAAAGGGGATTTTTTTAGTAATTTTACCTTTTTCCTCTTCCAAATGCATTAATCGGGTTCAATGTTTTTTCTTTTATCCCCCCCAAAAAGTTATGAAAAGGTCAAACAATTTCCAAACTCCCCACTCCAACCAATCGGACAAGCCGGGAATCATAAAGAAAATTAAAAGAATTACTATCCCATAGGGTTCAATCTTCTCCAGTTGGAATGCCAACTGCTCCAATCTTGCCCATCGGAGAAGATAAACCAAAACCCTCCCCCCATCGATAGGGGGAATGGGAATCAAATTTACCAGAGCCAAAACCAGATTGACCAGAGCCAGATTGATAAAAAAGAGGGTTAAAATATCTCCCCAATCTCCTCCCAACATTACCACTGCTCCAGTTGAGAGAAATGCCAAAAGGAGATTATAGATAATTCCTGCCAATGCCACTACAATTGCACCAAAATATCCCCCGTTTTTCAATACTATTCTAATATCGATGGGAACCGGTTTCGCCCACCCAAAGAGGATAGGATTGGGAACCCCTGCCAACTTTTGGGTAACATATAGGAGAAAGGGAAGAATAATTGAACCCACCGGGTCAATGTGGACAAGGGGATTGGGGGAGAGACGCCCCATTATTTTGGCAGTTCTATCCCCAAATAGGAGTGCTCCCACTCCGTGCATAATTTCGTGTCCAATTATTGCTATCAAAAGGGCAACAATCTCTATTATCATTAATAATATTGGATTGGGGTGCTCCATTTTCTCCTCTTTCTACTTTTCCTTTTGGGGGGATATTTTACTATAAGGAAAACTCTTTGGGGACAATTTGCTCATACTTTTTGCTATCTCCTTCTATAAAGGCTTGGACGATGGGATTGGGGGAGTTTTTAAACTCTTCCACCGTTCCATACTCAATTATTTCCCCATTGAAAAGCATTGCAATATAATCGGCACTTTTAAAAGTCTCTTTCAAATCGTGGGAAATTACTACCGAAGTTATCCCCTGTTTTCTGGTTAAATCCACAATCATATTGGTAATTCTATCACTGATAATAGGGTCTAATCCACTGGTTGGCTCATCATAAAGGAGATATTTGGGGTGGAGAATTACCGCCCGGGCAGTAGCCGCCCGTTTTCTCATTCCCCCACTCAATTCGTGGGGATAGAGTTTGGAAACCCTTTCCGGCTCCAACCCCACCATCTCCAGAGTTTGATAAACCAATCGTTTCAATGGCTCCCCCTTCAATTTTTTATGCTCCCGCACCGGAAAAGCCACATTATCGAAAATTGTCATACTATCAAAGAGTGCCCCCTCTTGGAAAGTAAAGCCCACCTTTTTCCGAATTTCAAAAAGCCCCTCTTCATCTAACTGGGCGACATCGACCCCATCTACCAATACCTGTCCACTGGTAGGTTTCAGTAACCCGACAATGTGTTTAATAATGGTGGACTTTCCCTGCCCCGAAAGCCCCAAAATGTAAGTTATCTTTTTCTCCTCAATTTTCAGATTTATATCCCGCAAAACAACTTTTTTCCCAAAAACCTTCTTCAAATGGCGTAACTCTATCAACTTTACCCCTTTTTCCAACTCTTCCACCCCTTCCCCTCCAATACTCCAATCTATTTTACCCTACTTTGTGAATAGGAAGTAAAAAGGGAGTATAAAATTATCTCTTTGGCTATTTAAACTCTACCTTTTGACTACTTAAACTCCACTTTGACCACTTTTCCGATAGGGAGACCTGCACCGGTCAACTCCACCCGGTAACTGGTAATATAGTTTTGGTCGGGGACTTTCCAAATTTTGGAAATTTTAAAGTTGGAGGGTTTGCCGTTGATATAGACCTTTTTCCCTTCCAATTGGGGGGCTTTTTCTATCGGCACGAAAATTGTAATCTTCTCCCGGTCGGTCTCCGCCACCTCCATCAATGGGGAGCCGACCCCCACATACTCCCCAACCCGGGGGTAAATTTTGACAATGTAGTAGGGGGTGGAGATTGATTTTTTGCCTATAGTTCTCTTGAGGAGGGCGATATTGGAGGAGGTTTCGGCAAGTTTCTGTTTGAGGGAAAGGAGTTGATTCTCACTGGAGGTATAGTCAAAAAATCTTTGGCTTTTATCCAAAAAGGTTTTACTTTGGAGGTTTTTTATCCGGTTGTAAAGCTCCCTTTTTCGATTGGTAATCTGGGCTTGGATATTTATCTGCCGGCGGAGTAATTCCAATTGGGTTTGGAGATTTTTCAATTTAATTTTGTCGTCCCCGGTGTCCAGTTTAATTACCACCCTATTTTTCCCCTTTTTCCCTTCCAAATTGAGGTTGACCGCCACCACTTTTCCCGGCACATCGCTTTTTATTGTCCACTGGTTTGCCGGTTTCACCTGTCCTTGATACCCCCAAAGGAATCCTGTCCCGCCCCCCAAAATTGCCCCTGCAACTGCCAACCGGGCAAATAACCCTCTTCCGGTAAAACTCTCTCTTTTCAACCTCTTTTCTTTCAACCTCTCCTTGGTATTTCCAAAGGACTCCCCTTTCACCCCCTCCGCCGGAGGAAAAATTTGCTTCCCTTTCTCCACTCTCTCCCCCCTTTTTCTCCTCTCTCTTTCCCTTTTCCACTGCAAACTCTCCATTTTTTACCTCCTTTTTACCTCCCGATTGGAATTTTTATTTTCTCTCCCCCCATTGCCCTCAGAGATTGACCGAAATTTCTTTTTAATCCATTTCCTTTTACCAAAGAGTGCACAAAAGAGGTAGAGCAGAGAACTTTCAAGTTTTAAATTTTCCCTTTTCCAGTCTCTAATCGGTTAATGTCCACCCCCAATTACTCACTCTTCTCCAGTTGTTAATAAATTTCCTAA
>PUXY01000148.1 GCA_009659955.1 Campylobacterota bacterium
AATGGTAGTATTTAGTCTCTTACTCCTTCTAATTATGCTCTTTTTCCGCCGGGGAATTATGGGAGATAAAGAGATTTGGGATTATTGGAAAAAACTTAAAAAATAATTCTTTCCCTTCCCTTTTTTTTCTTTTAATTTAATTTTAAAAACAAACTCCTCCCAAATTCTAAAAATTCCACAAAAAGAGAAAAAAGAAAAAGGGAGATTAAACTGAACACCCTTCACACTCCTCTTCTTCCACATCACCCTTTTTCAAAGTGTTGAGGTAGTAGAGGGATTTTAATCCCAATTTTTCCGCCCAAATTAAGGTTTTAATTATAGAGAAGGCACTTTCGGGATTTTTTTCGTAAAGATTGAGACTTTGGGATTGGTCTAAAAATTTTTGTCTAATTGCTGCCAGTTGGAGGAGTTGGAAAGTGGGAATTTCCCACGCTTTTTCATAATAGAGCCGGTTTTGGGTCAAATTGGGGGCTAAAAAGGGGATATTGTAGGTGCCCTCTTTAATAATTTTAAACTCCCGTATAGGTTCGATACCTTCAGTAAAATTTAGCACCAAAGAGGAGGTTGCCCCCGGGGGAATGGAGGTGAGAAACTCAAACCGCACCCCATACTGCACCATCTCCGCCCGGAGGGGTTCCCAATCGTGGTTCATTGGGTAGTTGAGTTTTAAACCATACTCCTTTTCCAACCGGTCAAAGTGCCGTTGGTAGAGCTCCCACTGGAAGACCCCTTCACTCCATCGACTCCCTTCAAAATAGTGGTATCTTCCCCTCTCCTTCGCCAATCTGATGGAGTTTTTTACCAAATAATAGTAGATATCCTCCATAATTTGGTGGGTCATCTCCTTGGCTTTTTCCTCGGACATTTTGACCCGATGGGTTGCCAACCAGTTGTGGTAGTTGGTAATTCCGATTCCAATAGCCCGGTGGAGTTTATTGAACCTCTCCCCCGCTTTTACCGGATAATCTCCAAACTCTATGGCGTTGTCCATTCCCACCAAAAGGTTGTAGGTAAACCTCTCTTTCTCTCCGGGTCCCAACTTTTCCCACGCCAAAAGGTTGATGGAGGTGAGATTACAGATTCCAATTTCTCCAGTATACTCCCGCTCCTCAATCAACTCCCCCCGCTCAATATCTTGGTAGAGGGTTGAACTCCGGAGTTGGAGGGGTTTGGTGGGTAACATAACTTCGGCACAACACAGATTTCCTTGATTGATAAAATCGCGACTCATTCTAAATTTATTGGCATTATCTACACTGAACCAGTAAAGATTTCCGGTCTCCGACCGGACTTTGGCAATTAAAAAAGCCAGTTCACGGGCTTTAAATTTCCGTTTTTTTACCCCCCGTTTTTGGGAGTAGTAGTCATACCACTTTTCAAACTCTTCCCCATAACTCTCCAATAACTCCGGTGTGTCCTTGGGGTCAAAAAGGTAAATCTCCTCATCTTTTAAAATAGCGTCGGTAAATTTTTTATACCACTTTACCGCATATTTCAACTTCCTTGCCCGTTCGTCATCATTTCCCCCCGCATCTTTGAGGAGGGTAATTTTGGGAGCCTCATAGTGCCAATAGGGGTAATAGATAGCACAACTTCCGGGACGGCTACTTTTTTGGTTGAAGGCACTGATCACACTTTCAAAAATTTTGATAAAGGGCACCACTCCACTACTAACCCCCTCCTTTCCAATTTGACTCCCAATTGCCCGGATTCGACTCACATCTACCCCCAATCCACTGGCATTTTTGGAGTAGATTGCCATCGACCGGGCGGTCTCCATTATGGACTCACTATCATCATCTACCTGCACCAAAACGCAACTGGTGGGGTTGAAGGTCTCTTTGAGGGAGTTGAGCATAAAAGGGGTTGCAATAGCTATCTGGTGGAGACTCAACATATCATATTTCTCTTTTATCATTTTGAGCCGGTCTTTATCTTTCCAATGGAGTTGAATTGCCACCCGCATATAGGTGTGTTGGGGAAGCTCCAGATAGCGGGTTTTGGAGTAACGGGCGGAGTATTTCTGCATAAAGAGATTTAAGCCCCCGAAGGTGAAGAGAAAATCCCTCTCCGGTTTAATATAATTCCCCAACTCCTCCAACTCCAAAGGGGAGAAACTCTCCAAAATTTCCCGTTTGTAAAGTCCGCTTTTTATCCCCTTCTCCAAAACTTGGCGATAGTCGGGGTATTGATCCCGTTTAATCCTCCAAATCTCTTTGTAGATTTTTTGGATATAGAGATTGCGGGCAATTTTGTCATAAACCGGGTAGAGCTCGGAGGTAAGATTGGCGGTTACATCGATTACCTCATCAAAAAGCTTCTGGATAGTAATTTTGTCGTAAATTCTGATATTGAGGCTATCTAAAATAGAATTGATAAAAATATCCGCCCTCTCTGGAGAGATGCCGGTTTGATAGGTAACCGCCCACTCCAAAACCCTCCTCAATTTTTCCCAACTGAAGGGCTCTACCCGCCCATCTCTTTTAATTACATTATGCTTTTTCCCGGCAATTAGTTTAATGGACATCTAAACCTCTCCCAAAATGTGGTGGCGGGATTATAGGAAAATTGGCTTAAAGGGGGATAAAGGAAGAGAGGGAAAAAATGGGGGGTAAATTGGGATAAAAGAATGGAGTTGTCGTAATTTTCTGGGGAGCTTTTCTTTACTTTATCTTTTATTATCTCTGGATTCAGATTAAATATTTATTTTTTCCCAAAAAAAATTGAAAAAGGTAAAAAGGGGAAATTTTTCCCTATTGTTGAAGATAGGAGGAAGAGGAGTGTTGAATAAGATTTTGGGGAGCGGTTTCCAATTGAATCTTAATGGGAAAGGTGGAAGGTTTAGAGAGACGGATAGTATAAAATCTAATTTTGTGTCCAAATTTACTCCGGAGCTCATCTTTCAATTGGGTAAGGGTGGTAATTTTGTCTACCAACACTTTCTCCACTTTGGAAGCAAGGTAGATTTTCCCATCGGCATAGTTTTTCAACTTTTCCAACTTCATTTTCCGGTTTTGAGCTACCCTTTTTAAGAAATTATCATAGGTAGGTTGGAGAAGGGCTTCTTTTAAATATCTTTTCTCTTGGGGAGAGAGCTTTTTAAACCAATTCCCCAACTCTTTGTATTTTCCAATATAGACATCGTCCCGCTCTATTCCCATTTTATTAGCCAATCTCCCAATTACCAATCGGGGCATAATCACCCCTATACTTCCTACTACCGCATTCCGATTGGCGGTCAAAGGGTGAATGGCGGAGGCGATATAGTAGCCTCCACTGGCTGCCATACTCTCCACATATCCAATTACCGGTTTAACCCGCTGAAGGGCTAAAAAGTAACTGGTCAACTCTTCACTGCCGGCGGGACTCCCCCCCGGAGTATTGAAAATTACCAAAACTCCCTTACATCTACTATCATTCTTTACCCGATCCAAAATAGACATCAATCTATTGGCATAGTCGGTAGTAATAACTTTATCTATATTTACCACGGCGACATAAGGTTTGCGGAAAATGGGAATTCCCGGCTCACTCTTCAATAATTTTCCCGCAAATCCCCAAAAGAGAAAGAGAAAAAGGAGAAATACCAAAATAGTCATCATTAAACCGATTCTGGCACTCCACAATTTGGTTTTATAAACCTTCATTTCCGTTTCCAATACATCGTCCAAATAGAGCTCTTTTTTCTTTTTCCCAAAAAACATACCCTACCTCCTTTATCTCAATTTCAAAGTTAAGAGGGCTAAAATGTTAGCCATTAGTGCCAAAATCCAAAATCGGATTGTAATTTTGTTCTCCTTCCACCCGACTATTTCAAAATGGTGATGGATAGGTGCCATTCTAAAAACCCGTTTTTTTCTGGTTTTGTAACTTCCAACTTGAATCATTACCGACATTGTTTCCATTACAAAAATGAATCCAATTAACCCCAATAAAATTTCACTTTTTGTAAAAATTCCAAAAAGCCCAATGATTGCCCCAAGGGTTAAACTTCCGCTATCTCCCATAAAAACTTCCGCTGGATTTGCATTATACCACAGAAACCCCAAGAGGGAACCGATAAAAGCCAATGCCACAATTACCACCTCTCCTACCCCCTTTTCAAAGGGGAAAAAGAGATACTTACTGAAAACCGCATTTCCAGACACATAGAGGAGAATTGCCAAAGAAAAAAGGGCAAAAATTGAAGGCACCGTTGCCAACCCATCTAAGCCATCTGTTAAATTTACCGCATTGGAAAAACCTACAATCACAAACCCCCAAAAGAGAGGGGCTAAAATTCCCAAATCCAGAACGGGATATTTGTAAAATGGAATATAAAGGGCAGTATTGAATCCGTGGAAGTAGAGAATGAGACCTATTAAAATTCCTCCGCCCCATTGTAAAATAAATTTTGCCCGGGGCGAGAGTCCATCGTGGTTTTTTCCTCCCTTGATTTTCCCATAATCATCAACCATTCCAATCCCAGTAAAGATAAGAATAGTTAGGAGAGTAACCATAATATAAAAATTGTGGAGTTTGGCGGTTAAGAGGATACCTATTAAAGCCCCCGTTACAAATACTACCCCCCCCATCGTTGGAGTTTTGCTCTTTTTTTTATGATTTTCCGGAGCCAATTCATAAATAGGTTGGGTAGCAGACCTATTGGAAGCCCACCGGATAAAAAAGGGCATTGCAATAATAGTAAAAATGAAACTGATAAAGAAAGCTACAATCCCCCGAAAGGTAATGTAATGGAAAATATTTATCCCCCCCAACGAGTAGAGATAATAAAGCATATGCAACTCCCTTTTTTGTAAAATTTTAACCAAAAAGGAAGTATGATGAAATTTAGCGGACAAAACCTTCTTGTAACCGGTGGGAGTAGAGGAATTGGAGCAGAAATTGCCAAGGAAGTTGCCAAATATGGGGTAAAAGTGTGGATAAATTACAGAAAAAGTGCCCAAGAGGCAGAAAAGGTAAAAAAGGAGATTGAAGAAGCGGGGGGAAAGGGGGCAATTATTCAATTTGATGTCTCCAATCCCCAAGAGTTTGTGGAAGGGATTAAAACTATTTTAGATGTAGATGGAAGATTGGATTATCTGGTAAATAACGCAGGGATTACCCGGGATAAATTGGCTATTAGAATGGGAATTGAAGAGTTTGAAGAGGTAATTAGAGCAAATTTGACTTCCACTTTTGTAGGGTGTAGAGAAGCTTTGAAAATTATGTCCCGTCAAAGATTTGGAGCAGTGGTCAATGTCTCCAGTGTGGTGGGAGAGCGGGGAAATATGGGGCAAGTCAACTACTCCGCCAGTAAAGGAGGAATAATTGCAATGACCAAATCCTTTGCACTGGAAGGAGCCCCCCGGGGCGTTCGGTTCAATTGTGTAACCCCCGGATTTATCGAAACCGATATGACATCGACTCTCCCCGAGAAAGTGAAAAATGAACTTTTGAAAAATATACCCCTTAAGAGATTGGGGAGCCCCCGGGAAGTAGCAGAAGGAGTAGCCTTCCTTTTGAGCGATTCCGCCAGTTACATCACCGGAGAAACCCTCAAAATCAACGGCGGAATGTATATGTAGAAGAAAAAAGAGAAGGGAAGGGGGGAATTGTTTCTCCTTAAATTAAAATAAATATTCTCTGGATTTTTGGAACAAATTTTTCTCAACTACTGAAGAAAAGAGAAGGAAAAAAGGGAAAAGGGGAGTTAAACCTCCTCCACCGCTTTGGCTATCAAATCTCCCATCTCTTGGGTAGTTAAATTGCCTCCCAAATCGGGGGTTCTGTGCCCTTCTGCCAAAACCTTTTCCACCGCCCTTTTTATTCTCCTCTCCCCTTCAACTTCCCCCAGATATCCCAACATCATTCCGGCACTTAAAATTGTGGCGATAGGATTGGCTATCCCTTTTCCGGCAATATCGGGGGCGGAGCCGTGGATTGGTTCAAAGAGTCCAACTTTTCCCCCAATGGAGGCACTGGGAAGGAGTCCGATGCTTCCCACAATCATACTGGCTTCGTCGCTCAAAATATCCCCAAAAATATTTCCGGTCAAAATTACATCAAATTGCCGGGGATTTCTCACCAGTTGCATTGCCCCATTGTCCACATACATATGCTCCAACTCCACATCGGGGTAGTTTTTGGCAACCTCCTCCACAATCTCCCGCCAAAACTGGCTCACCTCCAATACATTGGCTTTATCGATGGAGGTAACCTTTTTCCGCCGTTTTTGAGCCTCTTTAAAGGCGATATGGGCTATTCTCTCAATCTCCTCCCGGGTGTATCTCATTGTATTGAAGGCTTGATTCTCCTCCCGTCCCCGGGGTTGCCCAAAATAGATACCTCCGGTCAATTCCCGCACCACCAACAAATCTACCCCTTTTACAACCTCCGGTTTCAAGGGGGAGGCGTCTACAAACTGGTCAAACACCACCGCCGGACGGAGGTTGGCAAAAAGCCCCAACTCTTTTCTAATTTTCAAAAGTCCGGTTTCCGGGCGTTTCTCTTTGGGGAGCGTGTCCCATTTTGGACCCCCAATCGCCCCAAAGAGGACTGCGTCGGAATTTAAAGCCCCCTCAATGGTCTCTGGGGGACAGGGGTCTCCGGTCTTATCTACCGCCACTCCCCCCAAAAGGTAGTGGGAGTAGTTGAGTTTAAACCCCTCCTTTTCCCCAACTTTATCTAAAACTTTGATCGCCTCCCGAATAATTTCGGGACCAATTCCATCTCCCTCAATTACCGCAATTTTATACTCCCTCATTTTCCTTCTCCTCCCCTCTATCTATTTGCCGGGTTTCCCGGAGTTGGGCGTCCCCCTGCCATCTGCCGTTGTTGGGCAATTTCATTGAGGATTTGAATCATTGCCAAAAGCCCCAAATGGTAGCTATAGGGTCCAAATCCACTTACAACCCCAACTGCCACCTCACTGATAAGGGACTTTCTCCGATACTCCTCCCGTTGGGCAATATTGGTCAAATGAACCTCAACCACCGGTTTTTGAACCGCCCGGAGTGCGTCCAAAATAGCAATGGAGTAGTGGCTATAGGCACCGGGGTTGATAATAATCCCATCGGAATCCTCCATCGCCCCTTGAATTGCATCTACAATATCCCCTTCGCTATTGGATTGGTAGAAGTCGATATCAAACCCCGCCTGTTGGGCGACCATTTTCATATTGGTCTCAATCTGGTCAAGGGTCATTGGTCCATAAATGTGCACCTCCCTCCGTCCCAAAAGGTTTAAATTGGGTCCGTGGATAACTTTAATTTTCATTTTTTTATTCTCCATTGGAAACTCCTTTTTTGATAGTGTAGAACTGGTTTAGATAGAATTATAGCAGGCTTTGGAAAAAGTGTTTTTAATGGAAAATTCGGAAAAAGGATAGAAGAAATGGGGGCAGTTTACGGCGACTATTTGATAGTGGGAGGGGAGAAGTGGAGGATAATTGAAAAGGGGGGTATCCGGTGGGAAGGGGAGAAAATTGTGGAGGTGGGAGAAGGGGTAGAAGGGGAGTATCTGGGGGAAGGAAGCGTCCTACTTCCATCTCTGGTCAATGGACACACCCATCTGGAATTTTCTGGAAATCGGGGAAAATTGAGATATGGGAAAGGGTTTGTCCGATGGTTGGAGAGTGTAATTGCCCACCGGGAGGAGATTTTGAACCGATGCCGGGAGGAGTGTTATCGCCAAGAGGTGGAGAAATTGATAGATAGCGGGGTAACCGCCATTGGAGAGATAAGCTCCATCGGGATAGATATCGATTATCTGGGGCAAGCTCCAATAGAAGTAGTCCTCTATAATGAGATTCTGGGACTCAACCCCGGGGCGGTGGACTTCCTCTACTCCGACTTTTTGGCACGGGTGGAGGAGAGCCAAAAGGTAGCGGAGGAGAATTCCAATTTTAAAGTGGGAATTTCTATCCACTCCCCCTATTCGGTGCACTGGAAATTGGTGGAAAAGGGGTTGGAAATTGCCAAAAGAGAGGGGTATCCAGTCCAAACCCACCTTTTGGAAAGTAGGGCAGAAAGGGAGTGGTTGGAAAAGGAAGAGGGGGAATTTAAAGGGTTTTTCGGGGAAAAATTCCCCTTTGCCCGTCGCCAATTCTCCCCTATTCAGTTTATTCAACTTTTTGAAGGGGTAAAAGTGGGATTTGTCCATTTAACCCACGGCACCGGGGAGGAGATGGAGGCAATTGGAAAAATTGGAGGGGGCGTTATCCACTGCCCAATCTCCAACCGGCTTTTGGAGGGAACCACCCTCCGGTGGGATTTGGGGCGGAACTACAACCTGCCTATAGGGATTGGAACCGATGGATTGAGCTCCAACTACACCCTCAATATTTGGGAGGAGATGCGGGTAGCCCTCTTTATCCACCAATCTACCCCGCCCCTCCAACTGGCTCAAGAGCTTTTAACCTCCGCTTTCTACTGGAATAGGAAAATTTTGGGACTTGAAGGAGGGGAGTTGAAACCGGAAAATCCAGCAGATTTTATTGCCATTACCCTCCCAGAGCCCCAACTGGAGGAACTGGAGCAGTTACCTCTCCAAATTCTTCTCCATACCACTTCCACTCCCCGGGTCTATTTCCGGGGAAAAAAATTGAAATAAGGGAGGTTTATTGGAAATTCCTAAAATATGTTTTATAACAACTCTAAATAACTTTTTTCTTTCTCTTTTCTTCTTTTCGAATTATTTTTCCAATACCATTTTTTTTAATTTTGAATAATTTTTTAGTTATATTACTCCCTTAAATATCACCTCTTTTTCCTCCATAGACTACCAAAAAAGAGAGCACTAATTTGCCTCAATTTTCTCCAGAATAATTTTCCTCTTTCTGAATTATTGACATCAATTAACTCTTTTTCTTTTTTTGGAAAAGATGGAGGAATCTTGCCCGGAAAGACGCACTTTCACGATTTGAATTGAAAATTAAAATAGAGTTTTTTCTCTTGAAAAAGTATAGGAGAAATTTTTTTTGATTATCTAATTCTTTTTTACTTGAATAGGCAAGCTTTTTCGAATTTTTTTAATTAAAATAGTAGATAAAAATTGAAAAATAATTTAAAAAAGGAGATAAAAAATGGGTAGACGGAAACAGAGAACTAAAAAAAATAGTGCTTACAAAGGAATAATTGAGATAACCACTTTTCTTGGAGTAATGGGAGGACTATATATTCCCAGTAAGATAGAAATGAAGATAATAAAATCACAGGAATATCACTCTTTTAAAGATGTTACAAAAGTATTTGAGGAAAATATGTTACTACTATTTGGAAGTGTGTTAATTGGAGGAGCGATAGGTTATATTGTTGGAAAAATGATAGTTGGATTTTTAAAACTGATATTTAAATAAAAAAAATTATAAAAGCAGAATGAAGGAGATAAAACTAATAAACGAATATTTAATTAAACTAGAAGAAATAAATTAAATTATTTAGTTTTAATATAAGAAGAATTGAGAGATCTAATTCATTTTCACAATTTAGGGTAGCGGGGAGCTACTTTTCCACACCCGAAGGGTGCAGTATCATCACCGCTGGAGGGCTTAACTGCCTGGTT
>PUXY01000149.1 GCA_009659955.1 Campylobacterota bacterium
TGATAGACTCCCCGGGAATTTTTATCGCTGGTCCCAGTAAAACCGCCGATGTGGAGAGCTTTTTGGTGTTGGGAGCCCACGGACCAAAACGGGCACTCCTCCGGTGGAGAGAAGAGTAAGTATTTTTTAAGCACCAATAAAAGAGACTTATTTTCCCGGAGAAATGAAATATGGTAGCGGAAAAATTATTCAATAAATAATTTTTTCTCCTCTTTTGGAAAGAGAATTGAAATAGCTCCCCTCTTTTTTGATATTTTAAGAGAAAAGTTTTATTGGGCGGGTAAGCCAACCCCAAAAGAAGATGGGGGAAGTAAAAAATTGTAAATGGGTATCTTTTTCAACTTTCCTTTCCTTTTTTCTATTTGTTTGGTTTATTCTCTCCTATTTTCCACAAAGGGATTTGAAGGGGCAATATACACAATTGGCGGAGTGGGGGGTGGGTTCGGGGGTTCTGGGTAATTTTTCCAAAATTTCCAAAATGTCCAAATCCCCTTGTTTGGGAACTATTTCCACCCCTTTATCCCGGGTAATAGAAATAAAATCTGTTTTTTGGAGGTCGGGGATTAAGAGGGAGTAAAAGGAGGCTTGCACTTCCAATTTGTCTACTTCTCCCTTTTTTCTTTTGGAGAAATCTACTTTTCCTGTTTTGTAATCAACTCCAATAATTTCCCCATTTTCTCCGGTTTCAATTCTATCGATTCGGGCTTCCAGTTCCCATTTGCCAATTTTTTTCCGGTAAGTTTTTTCTACTTGGTATCTTTTTTCTTTCACCCTTTCCCAATCGGTTTGGGCAAATTGTTTAACTCCATTCCACCATCTCCCTTCCCATTCAATTTGGAAAACTGGGGGTAATTGGTCGGTAACCCTTTTCCAAATGGCTGTAAAATACTCTTCCCACTCTTTCAGAGGTAATTTGCCCTGCCGATAAAGTTTTAAAACCTCCTCGATGGCGTTGTGGAGTCGGAGTCCAAAAATCTCCTCCTCCGCCTCTTCTTGGGGAAAAACTCCTTCTTTAAGCCGGAGGATATATTGGAAATAGAATTTCCGGGGACATTCCAACCACTCTATTACTGCGGTTGAAGAGAGGCGGGTAGGGGGAGAAAACTTTTCTGGAAGGGGGTATTTTTTGGGGGAAAGGGGAGTCCGATTGAAAAATCTAAAGGGGTTTGGTTTTGGCTCCGGTAACTCCAATTGATAGGCAAAACGGCTCAATCTCTGCTCTCCCCCTTCCCGATAAGAGATAAAAGTTTTTTTAGCTTTGGTCAAGATATCCAGATAGAACCCCTTCTGGAGAGCCTCTTTCTCCTGTTGGGTCGGAAGTCCCACCAATTGTCGGGTAAAGGTGTTGAGGAAATAATCCTTTTCTTCGACTTTAGGCACAATCCCACTATTGAAATCTACAATTACCGCCCCTTCAAACTCCGCTCCCCGGCTCTCCAAAACCCCCAAAGTTGTAATTTTTCCTCCCCGGATATCGTCGATTCTGAGAGTCCGAAGTTTTTCAAGAATAAAGTGGAGGAGTTGAAGGGGCTCCACTTTCTCCAATGCCTCCACCAATTTTTCTATTTTAAAAAAGGTTTCCTCCACCTTCTCCCTTTCAACCCCCTTGAATTGGGGAAGAACTGCTAAAAATTTCTCTTTAACCCATTCCACAATCTCATCTCCCCCATTTAGGCGGGTAAACTCCCCAATCCACTCTCCCCCCAATTGGAAAGAATGATTCTCCCCCTCCATTAAATAGCGGTAAACTGCTTCCAATCGATAATAAAATGGAGTCTCTCCAATTTGCCACCCCATTGCAAAGTTGAGGTTATGGCTTAAATCCCACCCTTTGAGATAATTTTTAAAACTCTCCTCCGGCAAAATAACTACAATTTTTTCGGGAGGAATCCCCTCTTCTTCCACCAATTTTTTTATCGCTCCAAAGAGAAATTCGGTCTGCTCCAACCGGTCTTTAACCCGATAGAGCTCCACTTCTCCCCTTTCCGGGAGGGGCTTCCGCTCCAAAACCCTTTTTTCTCCAAAATCTATCCGATAATCCCCCTCCTCTCCAACACCACTCACCTCCCCAAACATCTTCTCCACCAGTGGGCGGTTGTAGGAGCTCAATCGGAAGGTAATTTCCACTCTCACCGGCAACTTTCCGGCAATTTCCTCCAAAATCTCCCTTTCAAATCGGGTCAGATACCCTTTAAGATGGAGAGTTACCCGCTCCACATCGGCAAAAAAGTGGGGGTTTATCCGATAACTCCCCGGCTCCAGTAAAACTTTATCGGTCAAATTCCGCTCTTCCAAAAGCTGTTTGTAATTTTGGTAAATCTGTCCCAAAATCTCCAGATGCTCCTCATATTCCCCATAAATGTTGGCACTTTTCAGCTTTTCCCACTCTACTCTTTCCAAAAAAACTTCAGTAAAAAAGCCTATCAAAAGGTCGCTATTCCGGAAAAAGTGGAGAAACTCCCGTTCAAACCCCAACTTCTCCACCTCAACCCCCTCCACCGCTTGAAAAAGGTAATACCGCCGGAGATAGTCATCTACAAAACTCTTTCCCGGCACCACAATAGCCCGATTGAAAAAATCTCCGATTGTAAAAAGTTTGGGAAGCAACCGGGTGCCCCCTTCCAATTTTTCTTTAAAATTTCTTATCTCCCGTTGGGTAGTAAAAACCACCATTTCGGTTTTGGATAGCATAAATTCTCCTTATTTCTCCACCCAATCGTTAAAGTAGATTTATTATTTTATTTTTATTGTCAATTTTACCTTTTTATTTTTGGTAGAGGGAAATTTAGATAAAAAACTTTCCGAAGGCTTGAAAGAGGAAATTGTATAGTTCTAAATAAAATTTTGGAGAAGAATAAAAGAATAGGAATAAAGGAAATTTACTAAAGATAGCTTCCAATATTTTTCCAGAAAAATAAAATTTGAAAATATTCAGATTATTTTCTCCTCTGGGAAAATTCTCCAACAAACCCCAAATTCTCAAGATTGGAAACCTTTGCAACCCGAAACCCCTTCTCCCCACCCCTTTAATTGGGAAATATTACTTTTTTCCTCCCAATACCCGTCGTCTCTTCCGTTTTAGTCGGAATTTACCCCGTGGCATACTTACTCCTTTCTCAAATTTTTGGGAATTTTAGCAAAAAAGAGTCCTTTCCCAAAAAGGGGAAATTCCCCGATGCTCTCCTCCTAATTTTTAAGTGGGTGGGTTAAAAGTTTAGAAAGTTAAACTTCCAAAAGCAGGTATTTAAATCTTCTTTCATCGTCCAATTTATACCACTCTTTCCAATCACACAGATATTTACCGGTAATCTCTATGGGGTTTTTTCTCTCTTTGGGGGATCGTCCACTCCATTTCAATTGGGTAGGTCCCTCCACAACCCTTCCATCGTAAATCAATAATTCTCTATCGTGGGTCTCTTTGAGGGGACGAAGCCAGTAGAGTCGATCATTGGTAAGAAGAATCAGATAACCTTTATCAATCTTTTTCTCTTTTTTGAGCCATTCCAGTTTTTGCACCCCCTTCCAAAAATCGTATCTTTTTAAGTTTTTTCCCCCTTGGGTTGGAAGGGGAATCTTTTCTCCCGCTATTTCCACCTCCATACCAATAGAAAAAAATTTTGCAATAATTCCTACCTTTTCTTGGGGGGTAATAAGTAAAAGGTCTGGTCTTATCTCCGCTTGATATTTTACTTTTTTAATTAGCATTGGGCGACCTATAACTGCTCCAAACTTTTCCAATTGAGATGCCAACCCTATTTGGAAATCCAACTCAGAGCAGAAGAGAGGCCTTTTGGTTTTCAACTCCTCCAAAAAACTCTCCATTACAAACATTTTTCCCCTTTCAGTTTGGATTTTCTCAACAAAGAGAAAAATAACAAATCAAGATGAAAATCTTATACCAAAAAGAAGAAAATTGCAAATTGGGTATTAAAATGGCATCTCCACAACTTCTTTTGTCTAATTTTCAGACCCTACCTCTTCCGTTGAAGTTTCCAAATTGGAGGTGTTTTGGAGAAAATTTATTAATTCTACTTCACAGAAGTGGGTTTCTTTGGGAATTTCCAGTTTTGGACCATCGTGGATAACTGCTGTCTTGTGAATATAGATGATTTTGTCAACTTGCCTCATTAAAATTTTAATATCGTGGCTTACCACCAATCGGGTAATTTTTATAGACTCAATCAAATCCAAAATCTCTTTTTGTCCCTCCATATCGATGGCACTGGTCGGCTCGTCCATAATCAAAAGGTCTGGCTCCACTGCCAACGCCCGGGCAATCAAAACTTTTTGTCTCTCTCCCCCAGAAAGTTCACTTATCAAGCGATTTGCCAAATGGGCTATTTTCAATTTTTCCAAAATCTCCATTGCCCGATGGCGGTCGGTTTTGGAGGGGAAAAGTTTCCATTTTCCCAATCTTCCTTGGAGCACAATATCTATTACAGAGAGGGGAATATCCAATGAAAAAGTGGTATGTTGAGCTACATATCCAACCCGATAATTACCTTTTTGGGGCTCTTCTCCAAAGAGTTTAATTTCTCCTTTGGTAGGTTTAAGGAATCCCAAAATCAATTTAATTAAAGTAGTTTTTCCACCTCCATTGGGTCCTATAATTGCCACAAACTCATTCTCTTTTACTTGGAAAGTAATATCTTTTAATGTCCACTCTTCCCGTTCGCTATAGCGGAAAAAGAGATGGGAGACTTGAAGGGGTAAAAACTCCATCGGTTTCACTTCAAATTATTGATTAAAGTGGAGATTGTGTCAAAGGGATTAGCCAAAGGGGAGACAACCACTATCCGGGCTCCCAACCGTTGGGCTACCAACTGGGCAAATTTTCTGGGGAATTCTGGGGCGATAAAAACTACTCTCACCTGATTTTTTTTCCCCTCTTCAATAATTTTATTGAGGAGAGCCAAAGAGCCGGCACCCTGTTGACTCTCTATAGCAATCTGCTTTAATCCAAAATTTTCTGCAAAATAGCCATAAGATGGGTGGAAAGTGATAAAGGCTTTATGGGTAACCTTAAATCCTTGCTTCTCCAATCGGAGAAGAAAAAGAATAAGGTTGTGGAAATTGGCAATATAATAGTCTCTCCCTTTTGGGTCGATTTTTATTAACTCTTCCAACACTTTTTCAGACTCCACCATTAAAAGGGCAGGGGAGAGCCAAATGTGGGGGTCTACTACTCCATTTCTAACCTCCCGTTTTACATAATGCCCCATATCTACTATTTTCATTTTGGGATTAATCTCTTGGAGTTTGGGAAGTGCTTTATTTTCAAAAGGAAGACCAATGGTAAAATAGAGGTTTATATCTCTAAATTGAAGAAGTTGTTGAATGGAAGGGTTAAAAGTAGCAGGGGTAACCCCCGGAGGCATTAAAATTTTTACTTCAACCCTATTTCCTCCAATAGCTTCCACAATATACTTTTCCGGTGGAATTGAAACCCCTATCTGGAGACCCCACGCCCAAAAAATAGAGAAAACCAAAAGAGCTATCAATTTCCCCATTCTACTCCTTTTTAAACCTTAAAATTTTACACTTTCTAAATTAATTCTCCACTCCAATAATTTAAATTTTCCGCAATTCTCGCTCTTTCTTCAGGAGTAGTAACTTTTTGAATTTGCTCTTTCAAAACCCCTTTCTCTTTAAGAAAATAGGCAAATAGTATCTCTTTCAACTCTTCCAATTTTTGAAACCCGTCCCAACTGCCCCCTCTCCCTTCCCGGATAATGTAATCTATCATTCTCAAAAGAATATCCCGCACCAACAGATTTTCCAATGTTATTTTTTGGCATTGGGGAGAGATGGGATTGAGCGACGCCTCCAATAGATTGAAGTGGTAAAGCACCTCTTTTCTCAATTCCTCCCCAATTCTAACCAGCTCTTCCAAAAAAGGAGTGGGGTTTCGGAAATCAAAACTATCGTGGAGAAACTCCAATTGGGAAAAGATGGATTTTACCCTTTTTTGATGCTCCCACAACACTTTCAAAAACTCACCTTCGCGTCCCAATTTTTCCCCCTATTTGGAATCTTTCTCCGGCTCTTTTACATAGAAACACCCGGTAGGTTTATTCCAAGTTAAAACAACACTTCCCCAATCTTTTGAGGCATATACCAATTTATAGGGGAATTTGGTGTCAGGAAACTTAACCAGATAATAATTCATCCAAGTGTTATAAAAGGGAAAGTTTTTATATAATACAAAAGGGGGAATAGTTGAATTTATCTCCAAAGGTGGTTGGTTATTTAATGTAATATTGAACTCTGGATTGGTGAGATTATTATCAAAATCGTTATATACTCCAATTAAAAAAGTAGGTTTTTCAAATTTGCCGGGATAAAGAGGATTGAGATATACCCCGTCAATCAAAGCCTTGGTTTCCAATGAACTGGAGAGTTGCCCCCTTTGGGTATAAACTAAAGCCCTCTGATAAAGGGGATCCTTCTGAAGGGCTTTTTTTATCCCACACCCGGTAATTAGAAGGGGAACCACCAGTAATAAAGGGTTTATTCTCATTTTCAACACCCTTTTTGAAAAAATTATATCACAGACGGAGGAGAGAGATGAGATTTAAAGTTATAGGGATTGGAGATTACAAAGGAAAATGCGTTTATGAAGAGAGTGAAGATGTTTTAATGGTAAATGAAGAGATAGTCTTGGATTTTAAAAAAAAGAGCTACAAAGAATTCCACCAATATGGGAAATTTTTAATAAATGACCGATGGGGAAGAGCTTGGATCTCCTTCCAATTTATTCCTACCAATTACCATATCCTCAAACGGAGATTTGCTATTATCACCGCCTCCAACCCCCAGAATCTCCACTTGACCGAATTTAATAACTTTCTCCGGAATAGTGAATTGGAAAGAACAATCAGACGGAAGAAGTTTGATTATTTAACTTCCATTGGAGAACTTTCATATACTCTCCGCTACTTTTTTCTCATTTACGATATCTCCAAAAAGGACGCACTGGGACTTGCCCGACAATTTGACCAAGGAAGTTTCTTTTATAATGATGGAACCTCTATTTCCTTTATCGAAACCAAAAATGGAACCCCTACCCTCTATTACGATTACTCTTCCCATTTTGCAGTAAAAAAATAAACCTTTGGAATTTTTAAAATCAAAAAGGAGAAAAAAAGGGAGAATATCCCTTCTTTTTCTATTAGAGGGTTAAGTCTAAAATTCTGCTTGCTTTTTCAATATCTTCTACAGATGGTTTTCTCTCTGCTCCAACTTCTTTCAATACATTGGCTACAATTAAAATCAATGCTCCAATATATTCTGGTAATTTTTCTTCCAATTCACTGGAAATAGGGTATTTGAGAGGTGGAATTTTTTCCAAAAACTTCAATACATCACTCAATTCAACTACCTCTTCCAACTCTCTAAATTTCCTCAAAGACTCTTCAAATCCTCTGGTAATAGGTAAATCCCGCTCTTGAATTACATCTCGCCCATTGAATCCACAATTTTCCACCGCCACCAAAAGTAGATCGTGGAATTTCTTTTCTACAATGTCTACAATCCGGTCTGCTTTGGACTTGTCCAAATCCAATCCCGCACTTTTTCTAAAGAGAGTTTCCAATTTTTTAAATCCAACTACCCGTGCCATTTCCACTCCTTTAAGTTTTTGGAATTATATTCTTTTAGTTAATAGGTGTCAAGTTTTTCTACTTTCCTTTTAAAAAGTTTATCTCTTTTCTCTTTATCCTAATTGAAAAAAAGAAAAGATATAATTTAAAAAATTGAGAAAGAGAATAGCAAAAAATGAGTAGTTTGGGTGAAAAATTTATCTATTTTTTAATGGGTATGGTAATTATTGGTTTCTTTTTCGATTTGACCGGTCGCCTCTTTCCCCTTATATTTTTTAAAATTCCCGCTTTACTACTCTTTTGGCAGGCGGTTAAAGAGCATCGGGAATATTTGAAATCTACCCAAAAATTTCCTCTTAATTCTGCCATTTTACTGATAGGAGGCTTTTTCTTCGCCCTTTTTCTGGGATTCCGATGGCATAGCCTCCCCTTTTTAATTGAAGGAACTGGAGTTGGTGTTGGAGTATATCTCCTCTTGGCGTGGTTTGATAAATGGAACCAAAAATCTCTCCCTTCAAATGAGAAAAAAAGTAACAATTACCGGAGTAATCTCTCCGGAGAAAATGGAGAAGAAAAAGTTATACAAACCGCCCAAAATAGAAACTCTTCTACAATTTCTCCGGAGAAGTTTTCTACTCCCATTTTCCAAAAATTTGCCAATCAATTGAATCAGCTCCTCCAAAATGCTACCCGGGTAAAAAAATGGGTGGTTCGCCATCAAATTGAAGAAATAGGTGAAGTTTTCTTTCAACTTCTCCACACTTTGGAAGAAAAGGAGAGGGAACCTTCTACTCAACTAATCGTAGAACTGACCAGTTACATAAACTTACTTTCCCAGACTTTAAACTCCTATCTTAAAACTGAAGGGAATATCTCTCCCGCCGAAGAAAAAGAACTTGTCTCTCTCCTTTCCCAATTGAAAGAGAGACTTTTGGAACAGATACTGGAAGCAGAAAAGAGAAATTTGGTGGAGTTTCAAATTGATATCCAACTTTTGAAAGAACAACTCCAAAGACTGGAGAAAAAGTAAACCGCCCCAAAGGGCGGAGACGAGAGACTATTTAGCCTTTACAACCCCAACAATTGGAATAGAAGGATCCAAATAACACTCTACCCCTTCAGGGAATTGAATATCCCGAATAATAATGGTATCTCCCACATCAAGATTGGAAACATCAAGCTCAAAGTAATCGGGTAGGTTTTCAGGAGTGCTTTTAACTTTAATTCTCCGCCGATGGTAAATCAAAACCCCTTTGTTTTTCAATCCAATAGGAGTTCCTTTTACTTTAATCGGCACATAGAAATAAGTTTTAACCCCCGGTTGAGCCGCCAAAAGGTCTACATGCAAAATATCCCCAGTCACAGGATCCCGTTGATACTCTTGCACTACTACATTCAACTCTTTTACATTTCCATCTTTATCTTCCAATTGAATCGGAAAAATCAGATGCTCTTTTGTCCGCATAGTTTTAAGAAAATCTCCAACCTTGAAAGCCCCATTGATATTCTCCAACCCTTTGCCGTAAATATTGGCTATCAGATAACCATCCCTCCTCAACTTTTTGGTATAAGCTTTGGAGGTACTCTCTCTGATAATACCCTTCAACATTGCATCTCCTTTGAAAGTTTTGAGGAGAGAATTATAACCAATCAAAAACTAAAAACCTATTATATTAATATAAAACAGGCCGAAAATTATATTTCTTTTAATTTCCCCTTGAAACTAAAATCGCTTTCTGTTATAATTTCAGTCCCCGGAGTGTGGCGCAGCTTGGTTAGCGCACTACCTTGGGGTGGTAGAGGTCGCGGGTTCAAATCCCGCCACTCCGACCACTTTTTTTC
>PUXY01000150.1 GCA_009659955.1 Campylobacterota bacterium
AGTAACTACAAAGATTTTAAAGTTTACCAATTCTCTCCCAAAGTGGGATACACTTTCCTCCGGAATGATCCAACCTACGGAACCATTTACGGCGAACTCCGGGCAGATTTTATCCATATCAATAAAGATGATGAAAAAATCAGTAAAGCCCAAGATTATGCCGATGTAACCCTCTCTTTGGAAGGGTGGTATAGTGCCTATTACGCTAAACTCTATGCCACATTGGGAAAAAATACTTATCGAGTAGATAATGGGGGATTTGTTGCCTATACAACCGGCGATGAGTATCGTTATACCTATGGGATAGATTTGGGATATACCCTCACCAAAAATGTTTCCGCAAAAATTGGCTACTCCCGCTCCCAATTTAGGGAAATTGATGCCACCAGTAACGCCTATTCAAATGTTTACTCCCTTTCAATTAGTGCCAGTTTTTAACCTCCCCCCTTCCCTTTTGTAAAGAGTAACCAAATTAAAATGGGGGAAGGAAGAATTTTTTAAACTTTCCCTTTTTTTACCTTTTTCTCTATTGTTGAATAGAAAGAATAAAAAAGGAGAGTCCCATTTTTTTTTCACTCTCTCTTTTTCAGAAATATACAATTTCCAAAAAGTATTTACACAAGCATTTTTCACAGAAAAGAGGAAGTTGAAACTTCCTCCTTTATTTCCGGGCAGGGGGTAAATGGCAAACTCTATTGAGTTCCATTAAAATTTTCTCCTCCCGGCGGAGGGAGCGGTCTCCTATCTCTTTCATCTCTTTCCGGAAATGGGGGAGGAATTTTGAAAATGCTTTACAACTTTCGGAATTTACCGCCAATTTACAGGAGGAGATTTCCCACTGGGAGCGGGAAGGAAGGGAAACGGGCTCAATATAAGGGTATAACTCCTCTATCGGTGGACATTTTGAGAGTCTGTAATATTTTTTGCAGAAGTTGGGCACTCTACTGCATTTTTTATTTTCCTCCACCAACCACCCCTTCAAAAGTTTTACAAAATCTGTCAAAAGAATAGCTTTTCTAATGGAGTTATCTCCATAATAAAATCCCGGTTTAAATTGAAATTGGGAGACGGCTCTATGATTTTTCCCCTCCCTATCCTCAAAGGAAATTACAAGATACCCCTTTTGGGATTGGGAAGAGGTAGGTTTCAATTCCACTAAAATCACCCCTCCTTTTGTCCCCTTTTGGGTTGTGGGGGAAGGAAAAAGGGTTGGAATAGAGATTAATGTTTTGGAGGTGGTAGGGGTAGGAGTCCCATAAACTCCAACAATTTGAAAGTTTTTGCCCTCCAATTCCATTTTCAAATCGAAAACAAGGGGAGTAACCCAATAATCAAACTCTTGAGCCAATCTCCTTTTAAACTCTTGGGGAGATTTGATAAAAAAGTAATTGGCACCCCTTACCTGTCCCAAAAAATTAACCAGATTGGTATTGAAATCCAGCCCAACTCCTACAAAGGTGGTATAAATTCCCTTTTTTCCCGCATCTTTTATCATTCCCAGAAGCTCTTTTTTGGAGGTGGCTCCGGTGTTGGGCATTGCGTCAGTAAGGAAAAGGATCCGATTTTCGTGCCCTTTCAACTGGTCGGAAGGGAGCTTTTGAAAGAGAGAGAGGGCAACTCTATAGCCGGCTTCCCAGTTGGTGCCCCCGTTGGCGGAAACTTCTTGAAGATGGTTAACAATTGCCGGAATATCGGTTTCTCCCACCAAATTGAGGGGTTTAGCTACCCCTGCCCGATGGTTGAAAAGGACAATCGCCACCCTATCGGAGGGTCTCAACTTTTTTAAAACCTCTCCCAAAACAGAGGTGGCAACCCTAATTTTTGGAAGGGGAGCACTCTCCTCTTTCCCCCCTTTGGGAAAATGGAAATCGTAATAGTATTGGGTTAAAGGGGAGCTCATACTTCCAGAAATATCTAAAACTATTACCAAATTGAGGGGAGGTCGATGGACAATTGCATCGGTGGTCAAATTGGAATCCAATCCCACCATTAAAAAGTAACGGGGAGTTTTTGTAAAAGGTTGATGATCCCGTGCGGTAGTATAGGCAGGACAAAAAAGGTCCATACATTTTCCAGTGGGAAGTTGGAAATAGTGTTGATAAAAAGTTCCTGTATAGGTGATAGAGGTAGGGAGAGGTAAATATCCCCTTTTAAGATTCTCTTCAAAGTTTCCTATATCCTTTGCCCCGCCGGTTGTCAACCCGATTTTCCGGGGCATCATTCCCAACGCCATTCCTTTGGTGGGAGTAGCTTGGATAGATAATCTCCTTCCTCCCCACTTTTTAACTTCATTTTCAAAGAGGGCATCTTTCCAAGAACTATTCCAATCATCTCTCCCAGATTGGGTAGAAGAGGTCTCATTTTTATCTTTGGAAGTGTAAAAATTTTTATCAATTTGAGGAGAGTTGGAAGAAACAACTGGTTGCCCGTGGAGAAAAGTTACAATAGAAACTAAAATTCCAAAAAAAAGGGAGTTTTTCATAGGAAAGTCCTTCTATTTTAGACAAAAATTATAATATAATTTCGAAGGTTCACCTGTAAAATAATTCTTTACAGATGCATATTAAAAATAATAAACATTTTTGCCAATTTAATTGAGAGGCTTCATTTTAATAGCCTATGATTTAACTACATTTTAACCTCCTATTTTATGGTCGGGGGAAACCCCGATCCCCCTCACCGAGGGGACCAATTTTACACCCTTTTTCTCTTCTTTTCTAAACTGGAGAATTTTTCTCCTACCCTTTTAGCCACTGCTCTTTTTTCCCGCAATTTTCCCGTTGGATAGAGTGCTATCCTATAAAAAGAGGTTATATTATACCCCATTTATTTCAAAAAGGGAAGGATATATATCACAAAAATACCCCTTTTTAACAAAAACCAATCCATTTTGGGTAGTTTGGAACAACCAACCCGAATCTCTTCTCTCTCTTCTGCTCTCCTCCTAAACTTACACTTTAAGTCCCTCCTTGAAAAAATAGAAAAAAGTTGATTATAAATTATAACTTGATTTTGTGAAGAAAAATGGGGAGAAATATACCAAAAATAGGCGATTTTAAGAAAAAATAGAAGCAAAAATTAATTAAATAATCACTTTTTTGTATAAAAGTCTATCAAACTCTTTTGGGAAGAAGGGAGAAAGTCCCCCTTATTTTCCACACTTTTCATTGAGAGCTTTTTTGACATCTTTGTTATTCATACACCCGGCATAGCAGGTAATTGCAAAAATTTCCCCTACCTTTTCCGCCTCTTTTTCGTTCTTTTTCAATTCTTTAGAAAGGTAAATTTGGGTAATTGCTCCAAGTTTTGCTCCCATCTCTTTACATTTCTCTTTTTTACCCAAAAGATGCTCTTTTACAGCGGTGGAGTGGCATTTATTATAAACTTCCTGAAGAACACAATAGGCTTTTCCTTTGCTTTTTACTTGAATAGTATTCCCAAAGAGAGCAGAAACGCCAAGTCCAATACCTATTCCGATAGCAATTAATTTTTTCATTTGAATCCTTTTCTATTTTTATTTACATTTGCTATTTAGAAAACTCCACATATCTTGTTTGTTGAGACACCCGGCGGTGCAAGTAATTCCCAAAAGTTTGCCTATTTGAGTAGCTTTTTTGGGATCTTTAGTCCTTTTTAAGACCTCTTGCTCCGCTGCCGAAGCCACTTGATTTCCAAAGGTAATACACGCCTTTTCATTCCCTACAAAATTCCCCTTTTGGGCTTGTTGAAGACAACTACTATAAATTGCCTTCAGTTTGCAATAGGGATTTACCTTTCCTTGCATTTGGGGTTGAGGCTTGGGGACTTGAGGCATATTAAAACCAAAGGCAAAAATAGCTCCAATTCCTACCCCCAAAAGCACCTTTTTTACTACCTTCATTGGCAACTCCTTTCAAAAGGTGAGAGTATAACTTAAAAATTATACTAATCTTTTGTGAAAGGGAGATTATTTTTGACCTCCCTTTATCCACTTTCCAACTGAACTTTTTCAACTTTCTATAGGTTAAGATTCAAAAATAAGGTAGAGTTAACTTAAAATTGGTTAAAATTATGGTAGAAGTAGGTTTAGAGGGATTAAAAGGAGAAAGTTTTGGGGAAAATTGTAACTATAACCAGTGGAAAAGGTGGAGTTGGGAAATCTACGACAACTGCCAATTTAGCTACCGGGTTGGCATTGATGGGGAAACAGGTAATAGCCATCGATTTTGATATTGGTCTCCGGAATTTGGATATGCTTTTGGGATTGGAGAATAGAATAGTTTACGATGTGGTAGATGTAATGGAAGGGCGATGCAACCTCTCCCAAGCTATTATTAAAGATAAGAGAAGCCGGGGACTCCACTTTCTCCCCGCTTCCCAAACCAAAGATAAGAGCGTTTTGGATAAAGATAAAGTGGAAAAACTTTTGGGGAGTCTCAAGGAGAAGTTTGACTATATTTTAATCGACTCCCCCGCCGGTATTGAGAGTGGATTTGAACACGCCATCTATCTGGCAGATACCGCCTTAATTGTAACCACCCCCGATGTCAGTGCAGTCCGGGACGCCGACCGGGTTATCGGTATTATCGACGCCAAAAGTAAAAAAGCCCAACAGGGACAGGAGGTGGAGAAGTTTGTAATTATCAACCGGGTAAAACCCCAACTTGTGGAGCGGGGGGATATGCTTTCGGTAGATGATATTTTGCAGATTTTGGCGTTACCTTTAATCGGACTTCTCCCAGATGATGAGGAGATAATCCGGGCTACCAATTTGGGAGAGCCGGTAATTTTGAATCCCAAGTCCAAAGTTGGGGAGGCGTTTAAAAATATTGCCCGGCGATTGGAGGGGGAGGAGGTGCCCTTTAAAGAGTTGGAGGAGAAAGAGGGGTTTTTCAGTCGGCTCAAAAGGTTGTTTAAATGATTTTGGGAATTTTCCGGAAAAAGAGTAGTGCCCAAGTTGCCAAAAATCGGTTAATGATGACTTTGGCATACGAACGGGCATCTACCAAAATTGAAAATTTGAAAGAGTTACGGCAGGAGTTGATAGAAGTAGTTAAAAAGTATGTAAAAGTTAAAGATATTGCCATCAAATCCAATACCAATCAGGATATAGAGACTCTGGAAGTGGAGATCATTTTGGGAGAGGGGGGATAATTCTATTTTTCTCTTTTAACTTTTCTCTAAAATATGATATGCACTTTAAAAATTTTGCCTTCTAAATTTTATTTCCATTCCATTTTTCAATTTATTTTTATACAAACTTTCTGGAAAAACTTTCTATTGGAACCCTCTACAAACCAGATTTTTTTGACAATAAAGGAGCCTCTATTTCCTCTTTTTTTGCTTTATTTCATTTCTACTTTATTTACAATTTAGAAATTTAACTCTTCAAACTTCAATCTAAAAAAAGGAGTTTTACCCAATGGCACTCTACGGACTTTTGGATTGGGCTCTTTTGGAGAAATTTGGAGTCTCGGTAGAGGAGTGGCTTCAAGGGGCAAAGGGGTTAAAAGTTAAAGTGGTGCAATATCGGGATAAATCTGCCCCATTGGAAATAAAAAAAGAGAGGTTGGAAAAAATTAGGGAACTTTGGAAGGGAATTTTAATTATCAATGATGAGGTGGAGCTTCTACCGATGGCAGATGGGATTCATATTGGACAAGAGGATTTGGAGGAGTTGGCTCAAAAGTGGGGAATTGGAAAGGGGGAGGTTATTTTCCAATTGAGATTTGGAGGGGATAAAGAGGAAGAGAAAGGAAGCAACTTTTCTCACAATTCTCCAAAAAGTTGGAAACAAACCTCCTCCACCCTCCCCCGACGGGGAAGGAAAATTTGGAGAGAGTTGACCGGAGGAAAGGGGAAAATTGTGGGGCTCTCTACCCACAACCTTCCGGAAATTTTGGAAGCCAATCGATACCCGGTCAGTTATATCGGATTGGGGGCTTATCGCTCCACCTCAACCAAAAAAAATGCCAAAGTGAAAGGGGAGGAAATTTTGGAGCTTCTTTCCCACTCCTACCACCCGGTGGCGGTAATTGGAGGCGTCCGATTATATGATAAAATCCCCTCTAAATTCCGGGTTGTAGGGAGCGATTTATGCAAATTTTTGTCTATACAATTGAAAAGAAGGAGGGGTTTAAAGGTGAGGTAGAGCGGTATAAAACTTTAGCCCGCCCCTTTGCCAAACTCTCCACTATTTCAGTTTACGACCGGAGATTGGGGAGAGCTTCCGACCCCCGGAAAATTTATCGGGAACTCCTCTCCCGATATCTTTTAACCGATGGACTTAATGTTATTTTAACCCCCGATGGGAAACTTCTGGATACTCCCCAATTTACCGATCAACTTTTGAAGGATAGGAGCAAAATCGCATTTTTTATTGGGGGAAGTTACGGCTTTGAAGAGGAGTTTAAAAAAGAGGGTTTCAATCTCTCTTTAACCCCTTTAACTTTAAGCCATCAATTGGCCAAATTGGTGTTGGTAGAGCAAATTTATAGGGGACTGACAATTTTACATAACCACCCTTATCATAAGTGAAAAGAGAAAAAGGAGTATAATTATGGATAAAGAGTTTTTCCGGCAAAAACTATTGGAGCGGAAAGAGGAATTGGAGGAGATTCTCCGGGAGATAAAAAGGGATCTGAGCGGAGTTAGCCGGTGTGAAGTAAAAGATGAAGGGGACGAAATGAGCCTCTTTATGGAAAAATACCGGAGTGAGCAACTTTATCGGCAACAATCTGCCGAGCTTCGGGAGGTGGAAGAGGCTTTGAGACGATTGGAAAAGGGCACTTACGGAATTTGTGAAATGTGCGAATCGCCCATCGGAGAAGAGCGGTTAAAAGTAAAACCTTATGCCAAGTATTGTATTATATGTAAGGAAATTATCGAAAGGGAAGGTAGATAATGAAATACTATATCCTTCTATCTGCGGTTTTAATTGGACTTTTGGTTGGAGTCGTCTATTTCCAAAATAGTGGAGATTACCTTACCATTTCCCTCTTTGGGGTCAATTTAACTTTCCCCTCCGCCATCTGGTTATTGGGGGGAATGGGGATAATTTTTTTAATTGGTCTCATATTTCTGGGAACTACCACTTTCAAATATAACACCTATCGGAAACGGGTGGCAAAGGAGATTAAACAGATTCTCAATTGGGGAAAAGAGCTAATTTTTTATCGGGCTACCAAAGGAGATGAGCCCAAAAAAATGAAAGTTTTAGACCAATTGAAAGAGTTTGTGGGCAATATCTGGGGAGATAAACTCACTTTCCAAAGATGGGAGAAATTCCCCTATATGTTGGATTTGAAAAAAATCAAAGAGGGAGAGTATGTAGACCTCTCCAAATATAAAATCCCCTTTGAAAATCCCTGGGAGGTGGAAAATGGCTTTAACCTCCTCCGGAAACACCCGGAAAAAGCGGGAGAGATTCTCCAAAAATATAAAGATGAAAAACTCCGACAGGAAGCCTTTAAAGTATTTGCCAAAACCGCACCCATTTCAGAAATTCTCCGATTTGATTACCCAGTAGATGTAGAGATTATTCTAAAACATATCCAAGACCCCAAAGTGGGACGCCTCCTTGCCCGGGCAAAATTGACCCCCCAAGAGCAGGTAGAGGTAGCCCGGGCAATTTACACCACCCGGACACCGGAAGAGGAGATGGAGTTATTGAGCTCCCAACCGGTGGGACAGGTCTATTTGGCGTTTAAATATGAACATTTGGAACAGGGGAAAAAATTGGCAGAGGAGCATAATATTCACCTATTCGATTTCTTTGTGGTAATGAGAGAGCAGGGAATAAAAGTAGAAATTGACCAATTTTTGGGAAGTATTTGGGAAAACCGCCCAACCACCCACTCCCATCACGGAGGGGAGCAAACCCCTTCCCAAAAAGAGCCCCCAATTTCTACCCCAGACTCCCAATCAACCTCTTCCACCCTATCAACTTCCACCGAGCCCACTTCTCAACAAATTTCCTAATCTCTTTTCTTTTTTTGTTTTTAATCTCACCACTTTTCCAAATTTTGCTATTATCTTTCCACTTCTATCTCTATATCAACTCTCCAAAGTTGAGGATAATTTGAAGGGAGAAGAGAATTTCACAAGCTAAAAGGAGGTAAAAGATGAAAAAAGAGAAAGCCTATATTCTTTTGGCACGGCAGGAGGGAATTTCCAACCGGAAAGCCAAAGAGTTGATAGATAAAGGGGTAGTCTACTCCCACGACCGGAAAATTAAAATTGCCCGGGGTTTGATGCCGGTCAATAGTCGATTTAAAATTGAGGAGGTGCCGGAACCCCAAATCCTCTTTGAAGATGAGAATCTGGTGGCAGTGGATAAACCTCCCTACACCACCTCCGAAGAGATTGCCCGGAGATTTAAACTTCCCCTCCTCCACCGACTGGATAAAGAGACCAGTGGGGTTTTGGTTTTAACCAAAAATGAGGAGTTCCGGCAAAAAGCGGTGGAGGAGTTTAAAAACCGCCGGGTTTACAAAGAGTATCTGGCGTGGGTTACCGGTATTGTGCCGGAGCCGATGGAGATAGATTTTCCCATAAAAGTTATCAAAACCCGATCTGGAGCAATTGCCAAAGTTGCCCCCGATGGGGAGGAGGCGGTTACCAAAGTGGAGCCGATTTTGGCATTTAGAACCAAAAGTAAAGTTAAAGCGGTTATCGAAACCGGTCGAACCCATCAAATCCGGGTGCATCTGGCGGAGGTTGGACACCCGATTATTGGGGATACCCGATATGGGGGACCGGAATATAAAAGGGTAATGTTGCATCACCATCGATTTAAACTTTTCAATTACGATATTATTTCCCCGGAGCCGGAGGATTTTATTATGCGGGAGCAGATGGAGCCCCCCCGCCGGCGGAAAAAGAGGAGAAAAAAGTAAAACAGAGAACCAAATAGGAAAAAGGGGAGGGGGCAGAGCCCCGGAAATTACACACTCCGGCAAAAGGAGGAGGGAAAATCTCCTCTCCCACTGGAAAAAGAGTTGGGAAGTGTTCAGAAATCAACTCTTCCCCCAACGGGAGAGGGGAGAGCAGGGGATAAACCTTAATAAGAAATAGATAGTTGAAAGAGGTGAATTGGTTAAAGTCAAAAAGCAAAAAAGCTAATTCTGCGGGAAAAAATCTTTTGGAGAGGAGGCAAAAATGGGAAAAAAAGTGGTTGCCACCAATCGGAAAGCCCGGTTCGATTACGACATTTTGGATAAATATGAGGCGGGGATTGAGTTGAAAGGGAGTGAAGTCAAAGCCCTCCGGGAGGGACGGGTAAATTTGAAGGATAGCTACATTAAAATTAAAAATGGGGAGGCGTGGTGGATGCAGGGGCATATTTCCAATTTGGATACCACCTATTCCGCTTTTAAACACGACGAAAAACGCCCCCGGCGACTCCTCCTCCACAAACGGGAAATTGCCAAA
>PUXY01000151.1 GCA_009659955.1 Campylobacterota bacterium
ACTTTCCATAAGTTTTTTCCAAATTTGTCGGAAAGTTTTATCGTCCATACCTACCTCCGCTTAATATTTGAATAAAGTTTACCAGCCGTTGTTTAAATTTTCCATATTTTTTAAGAAAAAATTGGAAATGTTAATACAAGTTAAAAGAAATATAAATGAAAAAAATTGAATCATTTTTTTGATTTCCATACTTTTCAATTGGAGTAAAATTTTCCAATAGAATTTTCCAATAAAATCTTTTCAAAAGGAGGGGAAGATGGGGAGGAAAAGAGCACTTTACCAAATTTGGAAATACTCTTTTTCTCTCTTTTTAAGTAGTTTTGCCCTTTTTATTGGAGGATGTAATACCTCTTCCAACACCCAATTTATCTCTTTTTCCGCTCCCAATACCCAAATAGGAAATTTGGAAGCCCAATGTCTCAAAGGAGATGGAAGGAAGTGTCTCAAAATAGGGGAGATTTACTATTGGGGGAAAGGGATTTCACCCCAAAAAGAGAAGGGAGCTCAGTTTTGGGAAGAAGGGTGTAAAAAGGGGAATGGGGTAAGTTGCGTATTGGAGGGAATTCTTTATTGGAGAGGGGAGCCCTTTTCCCAAGATAAGGAATTGGCTCTCCATCTATTTGGAGAGGGGTGCAAAAAAGGGAGTGGATGGGGGTGTGTAATGGAAGGGATAGGTTTAAGTAAAATGGGGGAAAAGAATAGGGAGAAGATTAATAATCTTTTCCAAGAGGGGTGTAAAAAGGGGGCTCTGATAGGATGTTGGTTGGAAGAGCCAGAAAAAGAGGGGTCTAAAAGAGACCCCCAACCCCTATTGAAAGATGCCCTTTTTTCCTTGCAGAAGGGAGCAGTGGAAAAGGCAAAAGGAAAAGGGGAAAAATTATGTGGAGATAAAAATGGAAAAGGGTGTATTTTAGTGGCTACTTTACTATTGTGGGGGGTAGGAAAAGAGTGGGATCCTGACCGGGGCGTAAAATTGTATCGTCAAAGTTGTTACGATTTCCGGAATGGAGATGGGTGTTATCTTTTGGGAAAACTTTACTCGGAAGGAATTTGGGTTGAGGAAAACTATTGGAGGGTTCTCCACCTTTTCCGGCGGGGCTGTAAGTTGAATTCCCCTTTTGCCTGTAAAGAGTTACCTTAAAAAGTTGAGGGGAAGGGAAAGAGGTGGAGATTTTCCTTTCCGGTTTTCAACACCAATGGATAGAAAAAAGAGAATAATTAAAAAATCTCCTCAAAGGAGTGCCAGCGGGGGTCTTTGGGATCCAGTTTCAATTTTTCTTGGAAAAATTTTTTCAGTTCCTTTTTGGAGAGGTGGAAGAAGCTATAATATTTTCCTCCATTTTCCCACGCTCCCAGTTTTTTGGCGTGTCCAATGACAAACTCTTTCAACTCCTTCCAAAATTGCTCCTCCGGTTGAGGTGGGGTAATTTTATTCCAATCCAAAAAAAGTTTAGTTTCCGCTTTGATTTTAAACCAGAGTTCACTGACCGCAAAGGAGTCGGCAACACTCTCCTTATCCACTTGGGTTGAGAGGGATTTGCCCACCGAACTCAAACTATTTTTGCAACAGACATAGAGGGGGGCGTATTGGTCTTCCCCAATTTTACAGACGGAGTTTTCCGGAATTTTCCACCCGCACCCGGTCAAAAACCATACTCCGGCGGTGGCAATAACAATTCCAACTCGGGAAAAAACCCTTTTGGACTCTCTTTTTTCTCTTCTTATTTGGCGGTTTAACCCTTTTATTTTAAATTCTCCCATTATTGCCCTTTTCCAAAAGTTTATATTTTCCTGTAGGGGTTCGAATTACCTCAACCCCTTCCCATTTTTCCACTCTTCCTCTATTTAAAAGATAACTTCCACTCCGGTTGGTGGTAATATAGATAACTTTCCCATACCTATAACTATAATATTGGGCAATAAGCCGTTGGAGAATCGGCTCTATCGACCAATTGGAATTGGGGAGGTAGAACCAGCCGTTATTGGCGATACCTACAATGTAGATGGGTCCCGGGGTTTGGTAAAGTTTTTGGGAGGTCAGTTCGTAGCAGATTGCCAGAAAAAAGGGGGTATTGGCGATTTGAAACCGGGCAAATTGGGGGGCAGAGGCAAAATTTTCATCATCTCCAAAAAATATTTTGTTTATCTCTTTTTGGAATAGTGGAAGGGGAATATACTCCCCAAAGGGAACCAAAATATGTTTTTTTAAAACCTTCTCCAACCTTCCTCCCCCAAAAAGATACCCCACATTGTAAACTTGCCCTTTGGGGGTTTGATAAAGGGAGCCAACCAAAATTGCACCTTTTCGGCTCAAGTTGGAAAGAATTTCCACCAAACCCCGGTGAAGGTTGAGGGAGAGGGGAAAAGAGGTTTCAGGGGTTACAACCAGTTCTATTTCTCTTTTTTGGAGGAGGAGGGAGATGGCTTGCAGTTGGGCATTAATCTCCCGGGGGCGTTCACCCCTTTCCCATTTGAAATTTTGGGGAATATCGGTGGAGATGGGGAGGAGTTTGACCGGAGGCAAGGATTGGAGGGGACGCACCGGGAGGAGAAAGAGTCCCAAAAGGGTGAAAAAACCGGCAATTTTACCCCATCGATGGGGAAGGATTAAGAGGGCTATACCAAATATTAAAATTCCCAAAGAGAGGGGAAGAGGGGGAAATGGGGTTGTGGTCAAAAGGGGCTGAAATTGGAGCCAATCGAAGGTAAAGGGGGCAAAAAAGGGGAGAAGGAGAAAGGCACTTCCCCACCAGAAAGGGTGGAGATACTCTCTCCAACTGGAGGGGAGAAATTGGGCAAATTTATCTCCAATTTTCCCCACAATCCAAAAGAGAATTCCATATCCGACCCCCATTCCAATTATTACCACCGGCACCAGATAATCAAAGTTGTAGTAGATAAAACTGAATCCCACCCAATGGAACCAGAGGAGGGAGAGGAGAAACCCCAACCAGAAGGGGGAGAACCTCCACCGGAGGAGGAGATAAAATCCTCCGGCAAGGCTCAAGAAGGAGAGCAACTCCCTCAAAATCACCCTCCACTCTCCACCCTTTTGGAGAAAATCTCCCAATTGACTCCACGGCACCCACGCCGGAGTTATCGGAAAAAGTTGAAAATAGATGGGAAGAGTAAGGAGAAGAGCTCCCCCCAAGGCAACTAAAAATTTTGTGTTAAAATACTTCCTAAAAAAGGATTGAAATGGAGTTTCTGTATGGGGCGGAGCAGGCTGGTCAACCAAGTCTTTTGGCATCAATTTTACCTTTGCTAATTCTCTTTGTAATCTTCTATTTCCTTGTAATTCTACCACAGCAGAAGCAGATGAAAAAACATCGGCAGATGGTGGAAAATCTGAAAAAGGGGGATAAAATTTTAACCCAAGGGGGGCTTTTTGCGGAGGTGATTCAAAACCACCCCGACTATTTAATGGTGCGGATCGGGAAAAATCTGGAGGTAAAACTGGATAAGAGTGCGGTTGCAAGAAAGTTAGATGATGAATCAGAAAAAAATTAGTTACCGACTGGTAATTTTTATTATTGTGGCGATTTTGGGGATTCTCCTCTCAATCCCCTCCTTTATCGGGAAGGAGCCCAAAGTAAATTTGGGGTTGGATTTGCAGGGGGGTATGTATCTGGTTTTGGGGGTCAAAGGGGAGGAGGCGGTAAAAAACCGGGTGAAGACAATTGCGTCGGCAATTCAATACATTGCCAATAAAAAGGATATTTATATCGACAACCTTACTACCGATAATGACAATCTCTCCTTTCTACTTTTGGATACCGATGAAGAGAAAGCCATCGATAAAGAGCTTCAAAAGTTTGAAGGGGTAAAAGTTACCAAAACCCGGACAAAAGATGGAATTGAATACACTATCTCTATTCCTCCCCAAGAGCAGGAAAAAATAAAGGAAGATGCCCTCAAACAGGCAATTGTAACTATCCGGTCTCGACTGGACGCCTACGGATTGGCGGAGCCCTCTGTAACCAGACAGGGGAAAGATAAAATTGTGGTGGAAGTGCCGGGAATTAAAACCCCCAAAGAGGAGGAGAATATCCGGAAACTTATCTCCTCCGCAGCCCATTTGGAGCTCTATCTGGTAGATGATGAGCACCGGGCAACCACTCCCCAAGAGGCTCGAAAATATGGGGATATCCTCCTCCCTTCCAAAGATAATCCCAAAAAGCTTTATCTATTGAAAACTCCGCCGGTGCTCGATGGGAGTATGATTACCAGTGCCAATGTGGGCTTTACCCAAAAGACCAATCAACCGGCAATTTTCTTCAGTCTCAATAGTGAAGGGGCGGAAATTTTTGGAGATGTAACCGGGAAAAATGTAGGGAAAAGATTGGCAATTGTGGTAGATAATAAAGTCTACTCCGCTCCGGTAATTCAGGAGAGAATCGGAGGAGGACACGGTCAAATTACCGTCGGCTCCAGTGAAGAAGCCCACATTTTGGCAATTGCCCTCCGGAGTGGTTCCCTTCCGGCTCCAGTTGTTCTATTGGAAAAACGGAGTGTGGGAGCAAGTTTGGGGGCAGATAGTATTAAAAAATCGATGATAGCGTTAATTACCGGATTTGTGGTGGTAGTAATTTTTATTGCAGTCTACTATCGGACTGCGGGAATTGTGGCAGACATAGCCTTAATTGTAAACCTCTTTCTAATTTTGGCGGTAATGGCTCTGTTGGGGGCAACTTTGACTTTGCCGGGAATGGCAGGGATTGTGTTGACCGTCGGTATGGCGGTAGACGCCAATGTTATTATCAACGAACGGATTCGGGAGTTAATTAGGGAAGGTAAACCGATTCGGCAAGCGGTGGAAGGGGGATATAAAAATGCAATGAGTGCAATTTTGGACGCCAATATTACAACCCTTATTGCCGCCTTTGCCCTTTTCTCCTATGGAACAGGTCCAATTAAAGGGTTTGCAATTACTATGACTTTGGGAATTCTCGCCAGTATGGTTACCGCCATTGTAGGAACCCACGGGATTTGGGAGTATCTTTTGAGCACCCGGAAGATAACCCCCAGAGATTTTGGAATGGAGTAGAAAGATGGAGTTTTTTAAAGGGGATAAAATTTATGATTTTATGGGAAAAAGATACCTTTTTATCTCTATTTCCCTCTTTTTGATAGTAGCCAGTCTAATTTTAATAGCAGTCCGCGGGTTCAATTGGGGGATTGACTTTGCCGGAGGAGTTGAAGTCCAAGTCCGGTTTGAAAAGCCGGTTCCCATCAGTGCAATTCGGCAGGAGATTTCGAAAAAGTTCCCCAACGCCTCCATTACCAATTTTGGAAGTAAAAATGAGTTTTTAATCCGGTTGAGTGTAAAAAATGCCTCCAGTAGTGTAACCAACGATATTGGAGATACAATCCGCCGGGAGCTTCAGAAATTGGGAAAAGTGGAAATTCGACGGGTCAATATTGTGGGGGCGAAAGTGGGAGGAGAGTTGAAGGAGAAGGGGATAAAAGCCTTTCTGTTGGCAATGTTGGGGATTCTCCTCTATGTTGCTTTCCGGTTTGAGTGGAGATTTGCAGTAGCTTCCGTAATTGCCCTCTTCCACGATACAATCATCTCTTTGGGGGCATTGAGCCTATTTCAAATTGAAATAAATCTCGATGTTTTGGCGGCGGTTCTCACTTTGATGGGATACTCCCTCAACGACACCATCGTGGTATTTGACCGGATTCGGGAACAGATTGAGATGAGCCGGGGGGGAGATTTGGCTCAACATATCAATGAAGCGGTCTCCAAAACTTTGAGCCGAACCGTTCTCACCTCTTTGACCACCTTTTTTGTTGTTTTGACCCTTTTCCTTTTTGGGGGAGAGATTATCAGACCTTTCAGTTTTACCCTATTGGTGGGAATTATTGTCGGAACCTACTCCTCCATTTTTATCGCCTCTCCATTACTGATTTGGCTCAAATTTGATATTGAAAAATATCGGAAAAAATTGATGGAAAAACGGAAAAAACGGGAAGAGAAAGAGAAGTTACGGAAAATGTATGAAGGGGGCGTTCTCTAATCAACCTTTGACCGGGGAGGGGGGTGCAGTTCCTCTAATTTGGTAAGGAGTTGTCCTATGGAGTGGGGAAAAGTTATCTATATGTTTTTCCAGTTGATGAGTTTAACTTCGGTTGCCGGATTCCTCTACGACCACAACGGCATAGCCCTTTTTATCGCTTTGAGTCTCAATCTGGTTTCCACTTTCCTTAAGATTGGAGTGCAAAACACTTTGGCGGCGGAGCTTTTTGCCACCAGTCTGGTGGCAGACCTCCACTTGATGCCCGCTTTTTTCTATCTGGTGGTGGAAAAAGATGAAAAAGCTGCCTACGCAATGGCAATTGGGGCACTGGTTGCCAATATTGTTACTATAATTTTAACTATTATTGAGGCAAGTAAAACCAATACCGACGACGAATTCTAATCTTCAAATATTGAAAAGGGAAAGGGAAGGGGAAGGGGAGAGAGTAGAAGGAGGAGAGTAAATTACACGGAAGGAGTTAGGTGCAATGGAACAATATAACCCCAAAGCGGTTGAAGAGAAGTGGCAAAAGATTTGGAAGGAGAAAAAGGAGTTTGAACCCAAAGGGGAGAAAAATCTTCCCAAAAAGTATGTTTTAAGTATGTTCCCTTACCCCAGTGGGAAAATCCATATGGGGCATGTTCGCAACTATGTGTTGGGTGATGTGTTTGCCCGATATTATCGGAAAGAGGGTAAAAATGTCCTCCACCCCATCGGGTGGGACGCCTTTGGACTCCCAGCGGAAAATGCTGCCATTCAAAGGAAGGTGCACCCCAAAGAGTGGACCTACAAAAATATAGAGGAGATGAGAAAAGAACTCCATCGATTGGGACTCTCCTTTTCGGAAGAGCGGGAATTTGCCACCACCGATCCCGATTACACCCGATGGGAGCAGGAATTTATTATCAAAATGTATGAGAATGGACTTCTGGAACGGCGAACCCAAAAGGTCAACTGGTGCCCCTCCTGCCACACCGTTTTGGCAAATGAGCAGGTAATTGAAGGGCAGTGTTGGAGATGCGATTCCCAAGTGGAAATTAGGGAGTTGCCGGGGTGGTATATTTTGATTACCAAATATGCGGAAGAGTTGTTGGAAGATATAGATAAAAAACTCAAAGGGAAGTGGCCTGAACGGGTTTTAATAATGCAAAAAAACTGGATTGGAAAGAGCGTGGGGCTCAAATTCCAATTCCACTTTACCGAAGAGAGTTGGTGTAAACTCAATAGCAAATTTGAAGGGTTTGAAGTCTTTACCACCCGTCCCGATACAATTTTTGGGGTAACCTACACCGCCCTTGCCCCAGAGCACCCAATTGTTGATTACCTTTTGGAGAATCATCTCCTTTCTCCGGAAGTGGAAGAAAAAGTTCGGAAAATTAGAGCAATTCCTCCCAGAGAGCGACAAAGCAGAGAAAAAGAGGGGGTCTATTTGGGCATCGATGTCCTCCACCCTTTGACCGGACAAAAATTGCCCGTTTGGTTGGCAAATTTTGTATTGGTGGAGTATGGAAGTGGGGCGGTAATGGCAGTCCCCGCCCACGACCAACGGGATTATGAATTTGCCAAAAAATATGGACTTCCAATCAAATATGTGATTAAACCTATCGAGGGAGAATTGCCGGAAGATTCTGCCTATACCGGCGATGGGATTTTGGTTGACTCCGGAGAATTTACCGGACTGGACAACCAAACCGCCAAAGAGAAAATTATTGAGAAAATGGAAGAGTTGGGGTTGGGAAGCCGGGAAGTAAATTATAGACTCCGGGATTGGGGAATTAGTCGCCAAAGATATTGGGGAACCCCCTTGCCCTTTATTATCTGCCCCAAATGCGGTATTGTGCCCGAAAAAATTGAAAATCTCCCAGTTACCCTCCCCGATGATGTGGAGATTACCGGGGAAGGAAACCCGTTGGCAAACCACCCCACTTGGAAAAAGGTAAAATGCCCCAAATGTGGAGGAGAGGCAGAGCGGGAAACCGATACAATGGACACCTTCGTGGATAGTAGTTGGTATTTCTTGAGATATACCACCGATTTCCGAAAATTTAAAAACCTCCCCTTCCGGAAGGAAGATGTGGAGTATTGGATGCCGGTAGATCACTACATCGGAGGAATTGAACACGCTATTCTTCATCTCCTCTATGCCCGGTTTTTTACCAAAGCCCTCCGGGATTTGGGGTATATCCAATTGGACGAACCCTTTGACCACCTTTTGACCCAAGGAATGGTGTTGAAAGATGGGGCAAAAATGAGTAAGTCCAAAGGGAATGTGGTGCCCCCCAGTGAAATGATTGAAAAGTATGGAGCCGACACCGTCCGATTTTTTATCCTCTTTGCAGGTCCCCCAATGCAAGAAATAGAGTGGAATGAGAATGGAGTGGAGGGGGCTTATCGGTTTCTCAATCGGCTTTGGAGTAATGCTGAAAAAGTGGAAAAGAGCCCTACAAAACCGGAAATTGACCCATCAAATCTGACCAAAGAGGAGAAGGAAGCCCGCCGGAAAGTTTATCAAGCGGGGCAACGCTTTTTGGATATCTTCCAAAAGGAACTTTATACTTTCAACACTATAATTGCCGGAATTATGGAGGCTTTCAATGCTCTAAATAAATTGGATTTGAACCGGAAAGAGGGGAGAAAAGTCTATACCGAAGGGTATTGGGTATTACTCAATCTTTTGGAGCCCTTTGTCCCCCACATTTCCCACCAACTCTCCCACACCCTTTTTGAAGGAAAAAATCTGGGGAAAGTGGAGATAGATAGTGATGCCCTGAAAAGCGAGGAAGTTCTCTACCCTGTATCTGTCAACGGAAAAAAACGGGGGGAAATTTCCGTGCCGGTCGATGCCTCCAAAGAGGAAATTTTAGAAAAAGCCCGGCAACGGGTGGAGAAATATTTGACTGGAAAAGAGATTGTCCGGGAAGTGTTTGTGCCCGGGAGAATCATCAATTTTGTAGTAAAAGGGTAAAGGTGTCCCACCGGAGAATAGCCCTCTTTCTCCCCCTTCTCCTTTTGATGGGGTGCGGTTACAAACCTGCAGACCGCTATCACCGGGAAATTTTGGGAGATAATATCGATCTTGCCTATAAAGTTTCCGCAGAAAACCCGGAAGAGGGGATTTTTATTAAAGATGGATTTATCGAAAATATCTACACCACCCTCCACGATAAATTGGGAGAGGGGGGAAGTAAAGTGGAAATTACCAGCTCCAAAGGAGACCTCTCCCCCTTGGATTATGATGCCAACGGATACCCAATTGTATATCGGAGTAGTGTAACCATTAAAGTAAAAATTACCTCTCCCAATGG
>PUXY01000152.1 GCA_009659955.1 Campylobacterota bacterium
AAAGGAAAGGTGAGTAAAAAAGAGGAAATTATCCCCGGCGATACTCCAAAATATAACTCCCCTCTGGGGCTTGGGCTGTTTGGGCGACCCGGGGGCATTTAACTTTCAAAAGGAAGAAAATATCCCGGCGGGGATTGGCTTCCAAAACTTCATAATTCCCCATACCTTTGGAGATAACTATCTCAACTTGCCGGTAAATTTGCCGGGCGTGGGGGTTGACATAGTCCAGATGGAATCCGGGGATTTGGACTCCACTATCCACAATTTCCGCCAAATTTGCCAAAGGGGTATTTTCCACCTCGTGGAGGGTTACATCATTGAGGATTGGTCCTCCCCGGACTGCGTAATAGACCTTTTTTATCCCCAAATTTAGGAGAGTTTCCACCAAAAGTTGGTCCAATAGATGCTCTCCCACATTGTCTCCCAAAATTAAAACCTCCCCTCCGGTGGAGATTTTCTCCTTCAAAGGAGTGTAGTCCCACCGGGCAAACTCCATCTTCTCCAGTTGTCGGAGTTCGTCCCAATTGAGTTGGGCGGTAACTCCAAAATCTATTACATTTCCCAGTGCCGAAACTTTTAAAGCACTCTCCAAAGGGTCGGGGGAGTTGGCAATAATCTCCCGGAAAAGGGGTTGAAGTTGTTCCGCCCGGGCGATGGACTCCCTTTTCTGCTCCCGGAAAAGGTCTGCATCTCCCGCCAATTTTCCCACTTTTTTGTAAATGGTTCCTGCCACTTCCGGGGGGGTAAAATAGGTTGGGAGGGTGCCCAATTTGTGGCAAGTTGTTCTCAAAACCTCCTTTCCCAACTCCTCTCCCATTTGATGCTGGTCTACCAGTTTCAAAATCTGATTAAAAATACAGGGATAACACTCTTTCCCCATTACCATACTTTTACTCCTTGTTTGAATTGTGGAAAGTGGGGGTCTCCCCAATTGAATACTTTTTTTCTTTTTTTTCCCTTTCTCCTTTCTCTTTCCTCTCTTCCCCTTTTTTCTCTTTTCCGGTAACTCCTTTGGATATCAAGGAATTTTGTCTAAACTTTCCCCAAATTTCCGTGGAAAAAAAAAGGAAAAAGGAAAATTTTACTTTTCTCCTCTTCCCCTTTTTTCTTCCCCCTTTTTTTCCAATTCCAATGCCAATTCCACCGCCTTTCCGATGGAGGGGATAGGAGGGAGATAGAGCTCCCCTTTCCAATATTTTTCCACCTGTCGGGCGGTTTTCCGTCCAATTGCCACCCCTTTACCCCCCTCCCATTGGACTTGACGGAAGAAACAATCGGCGGTAAAGGGGGAGGTAAAAATCGGAATTCCTTTCAGTTTGGGGGGTAATTTTTTGCATCGGGTGCGGTAAACAACCTTTTCTATGACCCTATATCCCCTTTGCCGTAAAATCTCCCCTACCGGAGTGGAGAGCCGGGCTCCCCGGAGAAAAAGGAGTTGGCTTTTGTCGGGGATTTGGGCAGAAATTTGGGAAATCAACTCCTCCCCATATCCGTTCCCTGCCAGTGCCACTTTTCCCCCCAACTTTTTTACCTCTCTACCGGTGGCTTTTCCAACCACCACCGCCGGAACCTTTTTCCAATCGGAGGTCAATTTATCAATCCCCCTCACCCCCTGTTTGGAGGTGAAAAGGAGGTAATCCACCTCCTCCAATGGGGGAAGGGGAGGGGAAAGAAACTCCACTTCCAACGCCGGCAAATGGGTAACTTGGGGCGGAAAAGTGGGGAGAGGATCGGGGGAAAGGAGATAAATCATCTGCCCCGGGAACCTTTCAACTCCTCCAAAAAGGTATCGATTTGATACCTTGCCCGATACTCTTGGCTCATCAAATGAACCAAAATATCCCCCAAATCGATAATAATCCAATCATCACCCTCATCTACCCGGAAAAACTCCTCCCCTGCCGGTTTCAATTTCTCTTTTAAATAGTCCAACAGAGCCTGTCCGTGGCGGTCTGCCATTGTAGTAGCTACCACTACAAAGTCAACATAATAGCCCCGCCCCCTCAAGTCGTAGGTTAAAATATCCAACCCTTTTTTTTCATCAATTAACCCTTCAATCCGCTTGACCCGCTCTTTCAACTCCATAAAACTCCTTTATTTCTGGGAGTAGCTCCGGAGGCAAATATCTAAAATCTCCCCTCCGAATTTGGGTAGAGCTTATAGGAATATCTACTTTTATCAAATGGGAAACTGGATATTTTTCCAAAGCCCGATGGAACTCCTCCCCCAACTCCCCCCGGGTTGCCACTATCAACCCAATTTTGGGAAGGATTTTATCAATATTTTTCCACTTTTCCAATTGGAGGAGATTGTCGGCACCGAGAATAAAATAGAGATAGGGCACCCCCTCCCGTTGGAGAAAATGGTCTATCGCCTCATAACTATAAGTTACCCTCCCCCGGTCAATCTCCCATCGGGAGACCTCAACTTGGGGAAGTTGGGTAAAAACTCTTTTACACCACTTGAACCGGAGTTCCGGAGGGGCGGAGCTCCCCTTTTTCAAAGGATTTTGATAGGCAGGCAGAATTATCAATTTATCCAGTTTCGCCTCTTCAATCGCCCGGCGGGCAACCTCCAGATGCCCCAAATGGGGCGGATCAAAACTCCCTCCAAAGAGGGCAATTTTGGGAAAAGTTTCCCCCGGGGAAAGATTTGAACCCGGGGAAAGATTTGAAGAAGAGAAATTTTTATCTAACGAACCGGTTGGGAGATTTGGTTGGGGAATCTTTTCCTCCATTTTTACCCTTTATTCTTTATTACTTTTCAACCCTTCTTCCGGCGACCCAATCAATCTCTTTTCCAAGCCTTTGTTATTTTAAAAAAATTAATCACTATTTTAATTTAAAGTGGAAAATAGAGGAAAAGATTTTGGGAAGAAGGAGGTTCAAATGCTCCAACATTTACCCCGGGAGCAGTGGGAAAGGGCAATTTTGGGAATGCTTTTGAGCACTTTGGCAATTTTGGTGGGGGTGCTTACAGTCTTAAACCCTTTGGGGGAAGAGAGAGAAGCTTTTTATCCTTATATTGGAACCGTGTTTTTGGTTTTATCCCTCATAGAGACTATTGTAACATTCCATGTTTTCCGGCGACGATTTACCTTTGGAAGTAAAGTGCTCTTTCAAATCTTGCTGGGGGTAATTTTCATTTTTGGAGGAAAATATTTGGATATTCCGACTGCAATCCTCTTTTTTGTTCTCTACCTCTCATTTTTCATCTTTTCCCATATCATTTTGGGAATTGACCTCTACCCCAATAAAGGGTGGGGAATGGCAATTTTAATTGGAATTATTGGAGGGGGATTGGTGGGATTTGTAGTATTACTTGCCCTCCGATGGGAAATTGCCGAAGTTCTCTCTTTGGCTTTGGGGCTTTCTGCCATTTTGGAGGGGCTTATTCTGGGTTATCTCTCTTTGGGAGTAAATCGAACTCCCGCCTATCTCCGATAACCCTTCCCCTCCCTTTCTCAAAAAATTAGAAAAGTTTAAAAAAACCGGGTAGAGAGGCAATAGCCACAATCAGTGCCAAATACATCAATATAGTTGAAATTTTAGATTTGCCCCAAAATTTCAAGGCTTTAATTCCTTTGGAATCTTTATCCCTCAAGCCTATTATTTCGTCCACAATCAAGTGCACCAAATACCCTACTCCAATGGCTCCTCCAATTACAAAGGAGAGGTCCCGGGGAATATGGAAAAGGTAATAGGAGAAATCTACTCCCAATGCTGCCATCAAAATCCCCATTGGAATAGAGTGGAAAATTCCGTAGGGGGTCAAGAGGAGGTCAATAATAAAAAAGAAAAGGAAAATCAACAAAAGCCCCCCAATAAAAATAAGGGTGAATCCGAGAAAGGGAATATTTCCCCAAATCTTACTGAATACATAAAAGGAGAAGAGCCCAATTGCACTAAACTCCAATAGACGGACGGCAGTTGAAGCCCCCATATCCAAATCGGGTAAAATTCCCCCCACCATACTTCCCAACAGAACCAATCCCGCCTCCCGGGGTGTAATTACCCCAAAATAGACACCCACCAACGCCAATATTGCACCTACGACTACTGCCATATTAAAATTCCAATCTGCCATTTGGAAACCTTCCAGTAGTGGATTTGCTTTCCAATTATAATCCAAAATTCCCAAATTTGAAAGGTATAGAAGGGAGGGGAAAAAGAAAAAACTCCCCCCGGAAAAAGAGCCTCCCTTTAAGCTAATCCCCAGATTTGAGAAGTATAATACCTCCACTTCTACAGAGTGGGGAGGTATCAATTGGAGCAACTCTACTACTATCAAATTGGAATTGAGAGGACTCCTCTTATTTTGACCTACCATTTCTCTACCCTCTTACCCCCCGGCACAATTGTGGAGGTTCCCCTCCACCGCCGGAAAAAAAGGGGAGTGGTTTTGAAAACTGCCCCAAAACCCCAATTTGAGACCCTCCCTATTGGAAAAGTTTTGGGACATTTCTCTCCCCAATATTGGAAATTTTTCAATTTTATTTCCTCCTTTTACTTTTCTACTCCGGGGGAGAGTTTGGCTCTCTTTTACAATCCAGAATTGAGACAAAATCTTCCTCCTACCCCTATAAAACTTCCCCCCTCATCTATAACCTACACCTTAAAACAGATGGAGGCGATTCAATTTTTGTGGGAACACTCCCAAGGGATTCTTTTTGGAGATACAGGGAGTGGGAAAACTGAGATCTATATCGAGCTTATCCGGAGAACTTTGGAAGAGGGAAAAAACGCCCTCTTTCTCCTTCCAGAAATAGCAATTACCTCCCAAATGGAAAAACGGCTTTCTACCCATTTTCCCCAATTGGCGGTGTGGCATTCCAAAATTCCCGCAAAAAGACGGAGGGAGATAATCAAAGGGGTAGGGGAAGGAAAAATCCCAGTGGTGATTGGAGCCCGGAGTGCCCTCTTTCTCCCTTTTCCCAATTTGGGGTTAATTGTGGTAGATGAATTCCACGACGATAGTTACAAAAGCGATAAAATTCCCAAATATAACGGAAAAGAGTTGGCTCTCTATTTGGGAAAGGTTACCGGAGCCAGAGTCGTGTTGGGGAGTGCAACCCCCGGAGTTACCGATTACTACAAACTCCCCCATTTCCGGTTGAAAGGGACTTTTTTCCCTTCCCAAAAAAGGAGAACATTTATCTCCTCTGGGGTCGGTGAGGAGCTTTTTAAAAAAATCGAAGAGCATCTCTCCAACCAAAGACAAGTTATTATTTTTCTCCCTATTCGCGGAAATTTTAAATATTTTATTTGCAACCAGTGTGGAGAGAGTATCAAATGTCCCCATTGCGATATTGCAATGACTTTCCACCGGAAAGAGCGGGTTTTAAAATGTCACTATTGTGGGGAGACCTCTCCAATCCCTTCCCATTGTCCCATCTGTGGAGGGAAGGAGTTTTTAACCCGGAGAATTGGAACCAAAGAACTGGTCTCCAAACTTGAAGAGAGGTTTCCATCGGCAAAAATAGCCAGAATGGATAGGGATATTATCACTTCCAAAACCCGACTGGACAATTTAATAGAAAAATTTGGAAAAGGGGAGATAGATATTTTGGTAGGCACCCAAATGGTTGCCAAAGGGCACAATTTCCACAATGTGGGATTATCGGTAGTATTGGATATAGATTTTATTTTGGGAAGCCCCGATTATCGGGCGGGGGAACGGGCTTTCAATCTGGTGAAACAGGTGGAAGGGAGAAGCGGTCGCCGGGGGTTTGGGGAGGTGGTGATAGAGACCCGCAATCCCGCCTTTTTTGATAGGGAGTGGGAGGACTTCTACTCTGAAGAGATAGAGGTGAGAGAGATGTTGGGATATCCCCCCTTTGGGCGATTGATTCAGATTGAGTTTAAAGATAAAAATCCCCAAAAGGCGGAAGAGGAGTTTAACCGGATACTGGAGTGTATCGAAACCCAAATCCTGCCTTCTATCACCCCTGACACCAACTCCCAATTGGAAATATTGAGTAAAGGTCCCGCCCCGGTTTTCAAATTGGGGGGATATTACCGGTATCAAATTTTGTTGAAAGGAAAAAATCTCCACTCCCTCTTGTTGCCGTGCCTCAACCCCTCCACCCGCCGGAATTTTGCAGTCGATGTCAATCCCACAATGGTAACCTAATATTTTTCTCCACCTTTTCCGCTTTCTCCTTAATTTTTTTCGATATTCTCTACTCCTTTTTTCCACAAAGAAGAGGAGAGTTGGGGAAAAGAGGGAAATGTAGTATTATTTGGGAGATTATTTTGTGGAAAAGGAGAGTAGAGTGGAAAATGGTTCCCCGGATAAATCTCTGGAAATGAAAAAAAAATATCTGGAAATTCTAAATAAAACTTACCCCAAAATGACCCCCAAAGATGCAGAATATTTTGCCGAAATTATGCGGGGGGACGGATTGGGGAAATTTAAAGCTACCTTCAACCTTTGGGGACTCCTCTTTGGGTGGCTCTATCTTCTTTACCGGCGGGCAACCATCGAAGCAATGGGGGTTTTGATAATTTCGATGCTCTTTTTCTATATCTCTCCCATTGGGGCAATTATTTTAAACTCAGTATTGGGGGGCTTTTTCTACCATTTCCTCTATCTCAATAAATTTGCCCGGGATTTGGAAGTGTGTGGAGAGTTTAACCCCGACATTGAGTGTATGAAACGGAAAGCAAAACCCTCTCTTCTCTACCCCATCGGTGCCCTCTTTCTCTTTGGATTGGTGGCGTTTATCGAACTCTATCCGGTAATTGCCGGGGGTGGCAAACAATAACGCCCAAATGAGCCCCAAAGGGTAAAAAAAGAGAAAAAAGGAGAAGAGTTGGAAACTCCTTTTTCCAAAGGAGAGGAATGAAGGGAGATTTCTCCTCCCTCCCCATTGAAACCCGGGAGTTTGAGGGAATTACTTTTTATGGAAAGGGAAATTTCTCCCTTTTGGAACGCCCCAAAGTGGCAATTTTGGGGAGTCGGCGTCCATTGAAATATAGCCGACTCTACACCTACCAACTTGCCCGACTCCTCTCCCGGAAATTTGTAATTGTCAGTGGAGGAGCCATCGGCATCGACCGGGAAGCCCATTTGGGAGCTTTCCCCAATACTATTCTGGTCTCCCCCGCCTCCCCCGACCTCATCTATCCCAAAGCCAACCGGAAATTAATAGAAGATATTGCCCGAGAAGGAGTTTTACTCTCCCTCTACCCTCCCACCTTTCACCCCCGCCGATACACCTTTTTGGAGCGGAACCGGGCAATTATCCAACTCTCCCAATGGGTCATAATCCCCGAAGGGGAGTTGAAAAGCGGGTCTGCCAATAGTTACCGCCTTGCCAAAGAGTTGGGAAAGGAGGTCTGGACTCTCCCCCACCGATTGGGAGAGAGCCCCCTCTCCCATCAAATCGCCCGGGAGGGGGGAAGGGTAATCCACTCTCTGGAGGAGATAGGGGAGGAGTTGGGGCTCACCGGAGCCGACTCCCAAAGGGAAGAGAGCTCAACTTCTCAACCTTTAAGTCCAGAAGAGGAGGCTTTGAAGGAGCTTTTTGGAGAAACCACCCGGAAATTTGGGAAATTAATTTAAAAAGCAATTTGTGTCTCCACCGGGGTCAGATTTGCCAGTTGGATTAAGCTATCCCCAGTTGGATTAAAATGGACACACTCCCAAAATTTGGAGAGGAAAAATAACACAAATTTGGAGAGGAAAAATAACACAAGAAGGAGAAAGGGAATGGATAAAAGGGGTGGAAAAGAGGAGGAGCACCAAATTATAGAGCACCCATTTGAACCGATTATTAATTCTACCTCCCGGAAATTGATTTTGGGGACTTTTCCCAGTCTGAAATCGATGGAAAATTACTACTATGGGCACCCCCAGAACCAATTCTGGAAAATTTTGGCAAAAATTTACAATGCCCCTCTCCCCAAAACCCGGGAAGAGAAAAAAAATTTTATCCTCTCCCACAACCTTGCCCTCTATGATGTAATTTTCAAATGTCGCCGGAAAAACTCCTCCGACGCCAATTTGAAGGTGGTGGAGGTTACTCCAATTGAGCAACTCCTCCAAAAATATCCCACTATCGAAAAAATTTTCTTTACCTCCAGAACCGGAGAAAAAATTTTCCACAAACATTTTCCCCACCTTCAAATCCCCACCGACTACCTCCCCTCCCCTTCCCCCGCCTATGCAAAATTAAACCTGAACCAAAAGGCAGAAATATGGGCAAAAAAACTATTGGATTAGATGTAGGTCTCAAAAGAATTGGAGTCGCCTATACCCCCGATGGAAAGGTGGTGGTTCCATTGCCGGCGGTTATTCGCCGGAGCCGGAAGGAGGCGTCCCGGCAAATCTCCCAACTTTTGAAAGAGTGGGGAGCGGAAATTTTGGTTGTAGGAATCCCCAAAACCAACCCGGAGATGGAGAGAAGAATCCGCCACTTTATCTCCCTGTTGGAGTTTGATGGAGAGATAGTCTTTTGGGACGAAAGCTACACCTCCGCCATTGTGGAGGAGGAGATAAAAGGGGTTATCAAATACCGCCGGGACGGGAGGGTTGATTCACTGGTGGCAAAAAAATTGGTGGAAGAGTTTTGGAGTGCCCAAAATAGAAAAAGTTAACCTTTTTTGGGAAAAACAATTGAAAAAGATTGAAAAAGGAAAACTCCTTTAAATGGAAAAAAACTGCATTTGAAAGGGAATATCCCCTTTTTTAGCTTCACCTTTACCTTCCCAATAATTTCCAACTCCGGTCAACCTCCTCTGGAGTTTTTGACCCAACAGGGTGGAGAGAGGGGGGGAGATAAAAGACTCCTTTTTACCCAGATTAGATTTTCTTTTCTACCTTCCCACCTAATAACTTTTTTGGAAAAAGTGCCACCAATCACAGAAAATTGTGCCAATTCCTTGCTCCAACTCCACCCCTTTGTGATAAAACCTTTTTTCTTTACTGGAATTTTGCACTCCCCCTACTCCTCTCCATCAAATCTTAACTGAAATACTCCCACTCTCTCCTACCCTTTGAAAATATCCCTTTGAAAATATTCCTCCCCTTTCGATACTCTTCCCCTCTAAACCCCAAAAAATATTTCCCCCCACTATCACCTTGAACCTTCCCAACCCTCCTTTTGGAGGTCTTTGGGAACTCTTTTATCCCAAAAATAGAGCATACCTCAAGCAACCGAGGAATTCCCATTTCCTTTATCGCAGGCTTTTTTCACCTTGGGGGAGGAAATTCCCCTATTTCTTCTCTATTTGCAGTCTGGAAAAAATTCTTCAATTTTTTTCCTTATTCAAATTAAAATTTCTCTTTACTCTTTCCCACCAAATTCCTACCAAAAAAGTA
>PUXY01000153.1 GCA_009659955.1 Campylobacterota bacterium
ACAAATCTCTCTGCAAAAACCCGGAAAACTTTGAAAATTGCCCTCTCTTGGCCCAAAACTTTGCCAATTATGGGGGAAGGTGCCCAATTTTTTGCCAAACGGGTTGGGGAGTTGAGTGGAGGCTCCCTTCAAGTTAAAATTTTTGGAGCTGGGGAGTTGGTTCCGGCGTTGCAGGTTTTTGATGCTTGTAGCCGGGGATTGATTGATGGGTTCCACTCTGGACCCTATTATTGGAAGGGGAAAAATAGTGCTTTCTCCCTCTTTACCGCCTACCCCTTTGGAATGGTTGCCGATGAAATGATGGGGTGGTTGGATTTTGGGGGTGGTATGGAACTTTGGCGGGAACTCTATGCCAAATATAATCTGATACCTTTCAAAGGGGGGAATACCGGAAACCAAATGGGAGGGTGGTTCCGGAAACCTATCAAATCCCTCAAGGATTTGAAGGGGTTGAAGATGAGAATCCCCGGACTTGGAGGGGAAGTAATGGCTAAATTGGGGGTTAAACCGGTAAATATCCCCGGAGGAGAGATTTACACTGCACTGGAGAGGGGAACCATCGACGCCACCGAATGGGTGGGACCCGCTCTGGATATTAAAATGGGATTCTACAAAGTGGCAAAATATTACTACTCCGGCTGGCACGAACCGGGGACAAATCTGGAGCTCACCTTCAATTTGAAGAAGTTTAAAAAACTCTCCAAAGAGGAGCAAGCAATTATTGAAACCGCTGCCAATGAGATGAATGCCCGAATGCTTGCCCAATTCCAATATGAAAATGGGGTTGCCCTCCAAAAAATCCTCAAAGGAAATTACGGGGTCAAACTGGGATACTTCCCCGATGATGTCAATGAAGCCGCCAAAAAGGCGATTAAGGAGATTTTGGAAGAAAACGCCAAAAAGAATAAAGATTTTGCCAAAGTTTACGACTCTATCCAAAAATATTTCAACCCCGACCGGCTCTGGACCGATGTAGGTATGAAATGGTTCCTCGATGTCCGGGATAAAGGGGTAAAAATCGGGGATACCACCGCAACCGCCGACCAGACCACCCGCCGGGAGTTCTCCAATTTGGGAAATTGGGGGTTTAGCCGAAGCTAAAAGGAGTCTTACCGGGGAAGTGGAGGCTAAATTGGCAAAAAGAGGGGGGTGGTCAACTTCTCCCCTCTTCCCCCTTTAGTGGGGGAGAAAAATTGGAAAAAATTTTCTCTATCTTTTTCAGATTTTTGAAAGGGTGTTTTTCCTCTTTCCAATAGTGGGACTCTCCATTTTTTCCATATCCAATTTATAGCTCCCAATACCACTCTACCCTCTCTCTCCAATGTTAAAATTTGGAGTCCAATTGGAAAATTGGGAGAAATAAAAAAGTGAAAAAGAGAAGAGCCAAAGGAGAAGAGTGGAAAAATTGCAATTTCCCCGATTTGGAGAAGGGATTGACCCCCCGAAACCTTTCCGGGAACGGATTTTACCTCCGGAGGAGAGGGAGGAGAGAATAAGGGAGTTGGGAAAAAAGGTTGTAGAGCGGAAAATTTTGGATAGGGAAGGAAACCTCCAGTTGGAGGAGATTGGGAAAATTTTAGCCCCCTTTACCCGGAGGGTCTATTTGGTGGGGGGAGTAGTTCGGGATACCCTTTTAAACCGGAAGCCGACGGAGGGGGATATTGAAGTTTACGACCTCTCCCCCCGGCAATTTGAGAAGATTATGGGAAGAGTTGGGGCTAAAGGGGTGGGAAAATCCTTTTTTGTTTTCAAATGGGGAAAGTTTGATATCTCCCTTCCCCGTCGGGAGTCCAAAATTGGAAGGGGGCACCGGGGTTTTCAGGTGGAGTTGGAGAGCCGGGAGGAGATTGCCAGTCGCCGGAGAGATTTTACAATCAATAGTTTGATGGTCAATATTTTTACCGGGGAGTTGAAAGATTACCACGGGGGAGTTGCCGATTTGGAAAGGGGACTCCTCCGGCACATTTCAGACCAAACCTTCCCTGAGGATAGTCTCCGGGTTCTCCGGGGGGTTCAATTTGCCGGAAGATTGGGGTTTAAAGTCCCCCGGGAGACTATTCACCTTTGCCGACAAATTGACCTCTCCGATTTGAGCCGGGAGAGGATTTACGGGGAGTTGGAGAAGTTGAAAAAAGCTCCTTATCTTTTTTATAGCCTCTACTATTTGATTAAAATGGGGGTAGCGGAAAAATTGTGGGGAGTAACTTTCACCCCCAGAGAGTTTTTCCGACTGGGAAAGATTTTCCGATTCAACCCCCATTGGGGCTATTTTTTTTACCATTTCCGCCATTTCAAACGGATTCCGGTGGAGCGGTTTTTAACTCCCCTCAATCCCCCCCGCACCCTCCGCCGTCTTCTCCATCTCCCTCCCCTTCCCCGGCGGGTCTCCAACCGCTTTTTAATGGGGTTGGGGTTGAGGTCTCCGCTGGAAACCTTTATAATCTTAAATTTGGGGTGTTGTGGAGAGTGGGCTTATAGCAACAATCTCCTCCGGAAAAAGTTCCGCCCTCCTAAAATTGATCCTGTCCGTCCCAAAGAGTCGATTTTGGAGTATATTCGCACCCAACCATTGGAAATTATCTGCCATAAAGGAGAAGAGAAATGTATTATCGATTATTGATAGATTGCCAAGACCGGAAAGGATTGGTCTATAAAATTTCCAAAGTCCTTTTTGAAGAGGGATTCAATATTGAAAATCAACAGGAGTTCGTAGATAGGGAGAATCAAAAATTCTTTTTCCGGGCGGTGATTGAAGGGGAAGTTAACCGGGAGACCCTTTTGGAAAAGTTGAAAAGGGAGTTGGGGGAGGAGTGTAATATTAGATTGGTTAGAGACCGGAAAAAACGGCTCTTTTTAATGGCAACCAAAGAAGCCCACGGATTGGGGGATATTTTAATTAAATGGTTCAGTGGAGACTTGCCGGTGGAGATTTTGGGGGTGGTGGCAAATCGGGAAAATCTCCGGGAATTGGTGGAAAAGTTTGGGATTCCCTTCTATTACATTCCCGCCGAGGGAAAAAGTCGGGTGGAGCACGAGAAGGAGATGTTGGAAGTTATTGCCCCTACAAACCCCGATTATATAATTTTGGCGAAATTTATGCGGATTTTGACCCCCTATTTTGTGGAAAAATTCCCCAACCGGATTATAAATATCCACCACTCCTTTTTACCGGCATTTATTGGAGCCAACCCCTATAAACAGGCTTATGAAAGGGGGGTAAAAATTATCGGAGCTACCGCCCATTTTGTCAATAACAATCTGGACGATGGTCCCATTATTGAACAAGATGTTATCCGGGTCAACCACCAGATGAGTTGGCAGGAGATGCGGAATTTGGGGAGGGATATTGAAAAAGTGGTATTGGGACGGGCAATTAAACTGGTAATTGAAGACCGGGTTTTTATTTACGGCAATAAAACGATAATTTTGTAATTTTTTCTATTTGTAGATTACAATTTTGTTTGTAATTTTTTGCAAATTTAAGAGTAAAAAGGGAAAGTGGGGAAAATAGAGCTCCTTTTCCCCATTTAAGTGCCTTAAAAATAAAAAGTGGCGTGGTAGACTTTTTCCCAGAACTTCTATTTTTTCGGAGGTCTCTCTTATTTTTTTACCCCTCTTCTATCTATATTCATCTCTCCCACTACTCTCTACTAAGCCCCTAACCAAATCCCCAAAACTTTAGGTAAAACCAAAAAACTTCCTTTATCTTTGGTAGCCACTTTTTTCTGCCGGTCAACTTTTTCCATTTGGTAATTGGGCAACAACTTCTTCCCCCTTTTCCATTGGCAAACTTTGGATATGGAAATTCCCCTTTTCCATTGGGAAACATCGATAGACCATTATAGTTATCTCCAACAATCAATCCCAAAAGAGGGAAGTAGTAAACCCCGATATAATCTCCAATCTGAGTCCATTTTCCCCCGATGGTAAATTTTTTACGGGAGATGGAGGAGGAGTAAAAAGCCAATAAAGGGGGGAAAGAATAAATTTAGAATAGGGAAAATCTGCCGAAAAAATGGAAAAGTAGGAGTTAAGTTTCAAATTTTCCCCTTTTAGTCAAAAGGGGAGGGATTAAAGTTTTTCCTCCAAAATTGGAATTAAAAATTGCTATTGGAGTTGGGAGAGTAGCCCTTTAACTTCCCCATCACCCAGTTGATGGAAGTCCTCATACCATTTCCCCACTGCTATAAAGGGGGAGTGGGTCTCCAAAATTATTAAATTGTGGGTTAAACTATTTAAAACTTTGAAAAGGTCTGGATCTTCAGGGGCAACGGGGACAGCCAAAGTAATACTTTTGGGATACTCCCGAACTACACTTTGGAGGGCAAGATAGGCGGAGCTACCAGTCGCAATTCCATCATCTACAATAATTACATCTTTCCCCTCCAGTGGCACCGGCTCCCATTGATATTTTTCCCGTTGTCTGGCAATTTCCGCAATTTTTTCCCTTCCTACCTGTTGAACATACTCCTCTGTAACCCCCAATTTTACCGCCAATTTTTGGTTAAGATGGAGCAGACCACTTTCAGCTACACTCCCCAAAGCCAGTTCAGGGTTTCCCGGGGCGGGGATTTTTTTAATAAAGAGCAAATCCAATGGGGCATTGAGCCGTTTGGCAATGGGCACCCCTACCGCTACTCCCCCCCGGGGAAGGGCAACTACCACCGGATTTGCCAATCCCAACTTTTCAATTCTATCTGCCAACGCTTCTCCGGCACTAATTCTATCTTTTATCAATTGATTCTCCTTTTTCCCTTTTAAATTTCTCTTTTTAGTTTTTTGGAGAGGAGACTATTTGAGCATATTTTTAAAATCTCTCCCTTGCCCCACTTGGGTTAAATCATTGAGGGAAGTTATCTCCCGATTAATCTCCCCGGCATTTTGATTAACTTGATTCTGAATTTTCCGCATCTCTTCTTTATATTTCTCCATCTCTTTTTTCAACTCCTCCAACTCCAAATCCCGGCGGATATCGGCGGTCATATTGTTCCAAAACTTTTTCAATTTGAAAATCATTCTCCCCAATCCCCTCATCACCTCCGGCAATTTTTCGGGACCCAACACAATTAACGCCAGAAAGAGAATAAAAAGAAACTCGGTTGAACCTATATCCATAAACATCTGTCCCACTCCCTACTGATAGATTGATTTAATCATACCACAACTTCTTTCCTTTCCCTCTCCCTTTTCTTTTACTTCTCCTCCTTTATCCGGCTCCAAAGGGAGTGGGAAGTCAATTCCCGATGGAGAAGGGGGGAGTAGAGGTCGATTCGGCGGTCCCGATAGAAAGGCCAAATTTTCCGCACTTCTTCCCCTTTTTTCAAATCAATCTCCACATTTAAGACCTCTTCCCCTTCTCCCCCCCGGGTCAACTCCTCCCCTTGGGCTCCAAAGGCAAAACTATTTCCCCAAAAGGTGATACCCCCCAGACATTGGGAGGGGTCTGGTTCAAATCCCACCCGGTTGACCGCCACCACCGGAATTCCATTGGCGACGGCGTGTCCCCGTTGGACTGCTATCCACGCCTCCAACATCTTTTTCCGTTCCTCCGGAGTATTTTCCTTTTCACAAAGGGGGTCTCTCCGCTCTTGGGGACACTCCAACCACCCAATTGCGGTGGGGTAGATTAAAATTTCCGCCCCTTTGAGTCCCATAATCCGGGCAGGTTCAGGATACCACTGGTCCCAACAGACCAAAACCCCCAATCTCCCCAAAGAGGTTTCGATGGGGTCGATTCTCTCTCCGGGGGTAAAGTAGAACTTTTCATAAAAGCCGGGGTCATCGGGGATATGGGTTTTCCGATAAAAACCGGCAACTCTTCCCCTATCCAAAACTATGGCGGTGTTGTAGTAGACCCCCGGTAGACTCTTTTCAAAAAGGGAGACAACTATCACTTTTTTCCGCTCCCGGCTCACCTCCTTCCAAAATTTCAAATCTTCTTCAAAATTTTCGGCAAATTGGAAAAATTGGGGGTCTTCCGATTTACAAAAATAGGGGGTTTGGTGGAGTTCCGGCAAAATAATCAACTCCCCTTCCGCCCTTTTGATAGCCTCCAGACTCCGCTCCCGATTCTCCCCAATAGAGCCGTTACACTTCTGTTGAATCAGAGTTACTACCATTTCTCCCACCTTTTTTCAATTTTCACTCCCCTTTTTTGGAGAAGTTTTATAAAAAGTTTAAATCCCCGCTCCTCCCTCCACCCGATTGGAAAGTGGATTAATTGGAGATACTCTTTCACCAATTGGGGAGATAATCCCCTCTTTTCCGCTTCCAATTTGAGAATATATTGGGGGATTTTAACCGGTCTTTTTACAAACTCCTTCAAAACTTTTTCAAATTGGGCACACTTTCGACGGCAACAGAACCGGGCAAAAAGAAATGGAAGTCCATATTTTTGGAACCAAAGTTCCCCCAGATCTCGGCACTCATTTTCCGGTTGGAAATAGCGTTTCAACCCCTTATCTCCAATAACCACCTCCCCCACCTCATCTAAAGCTATTTTGAGGAGGTTACTGGTGTTGGACTCCCTATCATTCCGGTCTCCTCCCGGGCAGAGAATTACACTCCAGACCGCCCCTCGGCTTCCGATACCAACTGGAAGGCACTTTTTTCCAATACTCCGCACCGATGATATAAAGGCTCCGTCAATTCTCCCCTCCTCCAACCATCGGTTAATTTGGGCAGGGTAGCCCCATTTTATCACCATTTTTTGCAACATTCCCCGCCGTTTGAGGAAAAGATAAAAAGGGAGTAAGTTGAGGTAGTTGATGGCTCCCAATCGGAAAAGGGGACTCACTGCTTTAACTTTTTCAACTTCCAACTCCGATAGAAGAGTTGGAGGAGAAGTAACCCTACTCCCAAATCGATGCAGACATCGGCAAGATTAAAAATTGCAAAATTGAAACCGCAGTGCCAATAGACATAATCTATAACTTCTCCCCGGAGATATCGGTCTAAAAGATTGGAGATACCCCCTCCCAAAAGGAGTCCAGTGGCGATAGGGTAGCGTTTTAAAAATCCCTCTTTGTGGAAAAAATAGATAAAAACCCCTATTAAAAGGGGCAAAATGAGTTTCAATATAAAAGACCATTGATGGAAAAGGGAGAAAGCGACTCCCTTATTTCGGGCTAAAATTAGAGAAATACACTGGGATTCCCACCGGAACCCCTCCAAAAAGAGGAGTTTAATCCCTTGATCGATAGCTATAGTGCCCCCTACCACCAACCCCAATACTCCCCACCACGGCAGTTTCATTCCAATCTATCCTTAAAAAACCGGCTCAACTCCTCTACCGCATCTCCCACCCCCTCACTATCTTTCCCCTCCACCAAAATTCTCAATTTCTGCTCGGTTCCAGAGTAGCGGATAACCACCCGATATCCCCGATTTTCCACTTTCCGGATAATCTGCTCCGCCCCCTCAATCTCTCCAATGGGAATTTTCTCCTTTACCCGAATCGCCTTTTGATGTTGGGGATAGAGGGGAAAAAGGGAGTGGAGATAACTGGCTCTTTTCTGTTTCTCTTGGAGTAGACGCAAAAGGAGAAGACTGGTCAAAATTCCGTCTCCAGTTTGGGCATATTTTCGGAAAATTATGTGTCCAGATTGCTCTCCTCCAAAATTGCTACCTGTCTCTTTCATCAATTTGTAAACATTTCTATCCCCTACCGGTGACCGATAGATGGGAATTTTTTCTCTTTTTAGGAACTCCTCCAATCCCAAATTGCTCATAATTGTTACCACAACTCCCCCCTCCAACTCCCCAATCTCTTTCAGATAGAGGGCAATTCCCCCTATCAAATGGTCTCCGTCTACCACTTTTCCATTTTCATCTACCACCACCAATCTATCCCCATCTCCATCGAAGGCAAATCCAATATCTGCCCTATACTTTTTTACCTGTTCAGAGAGAAAATTGGGGTAGAGGGCTCCGGCGTGGCGGTTGATATTCCGTCCGTTGGGGGTGTTGTGGATAGGAATAACATCGGCTCCCAACTCTTCATAAACTATTGGGGCAACCTTGTAGGTAGCTCCATTGGCACAATCGACCACAATTCGGACTCCACAAAGTCCCTCTCCAACTGGGAAAAGTTTTTTCAGATGGACGATATATCGCCCGATCCCGTCCTCTATTCGCCGGGCTCTTCCAATCTCGTCCCCCTTTTTGTATCTAAACTTCTTTTTAAAATAGAGCTCTTCTATCTTTTTTTCCATTTCATCGCTCAGTTTTTCCCCTTGCCGGTCAAAAAATTTCAAACCATTATCGGTATAGGGGTTGTGACTGGCGGTTATCATAATTCCCCCATCACACCGCATATCGGTGGTGAGAAATGAAATTGCCGGAGTAGGCAATACCCCAACTTGAATAACCTCAAATCCCATAGCCGTCAATCCACTGGCAATTGCCGACTCCAACATATATCCACTCAATCGGGTATCTTTTCCAATTACAATCCGTCCACTTTGCCGGGGAATTACCTCCCCAAAAGCCATAGCCAATTGGAGAGCCGTCAAAGGGGTTAAAGCACTGCCTGTCTCCCCTCTAATGCCGTCAGTTCCGAAAAGTTTGCCCAACTTCTACTCCTTTGAAAGTCAGTTATCTGGAAAAATCGACCAGAGATTGGTTAAATTCTCCCATCGACTTACCAGAGCTCCTTTGTCCGATTGTAGAATTTCATTTTTTCCACTTCAGACCGGAGCCAAAGATTTTCCGCCCTCAAAGTGTAGTAGAGCTTCAAATTCTGGTCGATTTTTGCAGACAACAGATAAATTTGGTTGGCGATATAAATTTTCCAAAGACTCAAAACCAAAATTCCAATTATCAATAAAATCCGGATAAAGATTATCATCTCCACCCCTCTCCATCGCCATTTTCCATTACCTCTCCTTTTACCGGTAAAATAATCTCCAATTAACTTTTATTAAAGGTTAAACCTCTACTCTTTTTTTACTATTTTGCCAAAACTATTTCCATATTTCCCACTTTTTCTTTTTCTACCTTTTGTTACCTCTCCCCCCTTTTTCAAAATCCCACTCTTTTCAAAAAAAGGGTGTGGAGACTTTTCCTACCTTTTTCCAATAGGAGAATGGGAAGTAGATAGCCGGAAAAAAAGTGGAAAGGAAAATTGAGTTTCCTTTCTCCCTGTGTCGGAGGAGACAACCTTCCCCGGTGGAAATTAAAAATGGTGGGGGCGACATCGGCTCCGGTATCTCCCCCGCACCCCTTTCCCAATTTGGGCAATTTTGACCCGGGCAACCTTTGCC
>PUXY01000154.1 GCA_009659955.1 Campylobacterota bacterium
AATGAGATAAGAATTCATTGTGAAGGAATTCCGTATACTACTAATTATATAGATATTACCAAATGTGAAGGATATCGCTCAAGCGGTATTTTCTATAGTAGTGACAATAACAATACTTTTGTTTTGAAAAATATATTTCTTTATGAGAAAGGGTTAATAGATCATACAGAAGTAGTATTTGAATACTAAATACTAATAATAAAATTATGATATGATTATCCATATCCCAATAAAAGGAGGTGTGCAATGAAAAAAATTGCATTGGTAGCATTGGTTAGTGCCGGATTTGTATTTGCAAGCACCGATTGTGCAATGTGCCACAAAGCAAATGGGACTGCTGCACCTTTGGACAATTTGACTCCTGCACAAATTGTTCAAAAAATGAAAGAGTTCAAAGCTGGAAAAGGCAATCCTATGATGGTTAACATTGCCAAAGGTATGAGCGACGAGGAGATTAAAAAATCTGCTGAAAAATATGGAAAGAAATAGGGGTTTTCCCTATTTCTCTTTTTTTTCTCTCTTTTTTTGAGCCCATTCCCTATTAACTTTTCTACACTTTTCAATATTTGCCCGATGCTCTTCCCAAGTTGATGCAAAAAGGTGATGGTCTCCGCATTTTGTAAAGTAGAGATAGGGGACTTTGGCAGGAAAAATTGCTGCCAAAATCGCTTCCCTTTGAACTACACAAATGGGAGTTGGAGGAAGTCCTTTATATTTATAGGTATTGTAAGGGGAGATATCTTGTCGAATCCGTTGGGGGGTAATTGGGGTATGGGAAAATTTTCCGTAATTTAAACTCCCGTCCATTTGGAGTTTCATTCCCTTTTTAAGTCGATTATAAATTACTGCTGAAACCAGTTTAAACTCTTTGGGATTGGCAGCCTCTTTTTGGATAATGGAGGCGATAATCAGATACTTTTTATAAACCCGGAAATTAAAACCTTCAAAAACTTTCTCTCCTATATGTTTATGCCACTGGTAGGAGACCCCATAGAGATATTGGCAAAGTTGTCGGGGAGACATTCCAATGGGAAGTTTGTAGGTATCCGGTTTAATAAATCCTTCTGGAATATTGGAGCATTGGAAAGGGGGGAGTTTCAATTTTTTTGCCAGTTCTCTATAGATAAAATAGTTGGTCTCTCCCGGTTTGATGGTAACATCTACCAGTGCTGCTTTGGCGGTGGTAAGTCTATAGAGGAATTCTCCTTTGCTCATTTCTGTTTTACCCAAATCTATCCACCCGGCTTGGAGATATTTTCCTGCCAGTTTTATTAGCAACCCATCAAAGAGTGAGATATCTACCCCATCTTTTCGGAGTTGTTCTATTGTATAATTTAACCCACCCCGGGGAAGATAGAGCACCCTTTCGGTAATTACCGGTTGTGCCAAATAAAAAAGGAGAAAGAGGGTGAATAATAAGAAAATTTGGATTAAATCGGTTACAATTGTTACCGCTCTAATGAGTATTGTAGGCTTTGTCTCCGTTTTCAAAGGTATCTCCCTTTATGATTTGAAATTTGGTCCCGTCTGGATTGGGAAACTCTTTTTTCAGATAGATAAAAAGTTGGTCGTTAGGATTTACGACCTGAATATAACCCCTTCCAATACCCCCTCCAAGCCTTCCGAGTTGGGGAATTTTAGCTTAAAATACTTAAAAGCCCTCTCTCTTATTCAGGAAGTTACAATAAAAAATATTCATATTCCCGGCAGTTTTGATGGAAATTTTTCCTTTCTGAATCCCCATTTGGAACTCCATTCCAATCTGGTTTCCACCTCTGGGGAGCTTTTGATTCAACCTAAACAGGTGGGGTTGCAACTCAATTACATTAAAACCCCCTTTGTAAATTTCGATAGTTCCTATCTGGAGTTGGACGGGGAGGAGTTGAAAAAAGGACTAAAAATTGGAGGGTATGTAAGTCCCGGGGGAGGGGTGCTCTATTTAAATGGGGAAATAAATACCACCCAAGTGACTCTCTTTTTGGAGGGAAAAATAGGGGTAGTGGGGTATCAAGGGGTAAAAATAGAGGGATTGGATCAACTTTCCGGCAATGTTAAATATATTTTTCCCAAAGCTCAACCCTTTGTCCACCTGAAAATTGGAAAAGGGAGTGTAGATTACAACAACTCTTTGGCGGTTGGGGAGGTTGATGGAGCCACCATCAATTTCCAAACCGGAGAGAATATCTCTCCCATTTCAGTAAATTTAAAAGTAGAAAAGTTACATTTGGACTATAACAACTCTTTGGCAACGGGCTCTATGGGAGGGGTTATTTTAAATCTCAAAAGCGACTCCAACTCTTCCAGATTGGTGGGGGATTTGAATTTAAGCCAATTGAGACTGGATTACAACCACTCCCTTGCTAAAGGGGTAGTAAAAGGTGGAAATATTCGATTTAAAGTTGGTGGGGGAGGTTCTCCTGAAGTAGAAGGAAAAATTGCTAAAGTTGTAGGGGAATACAACAGAACCAATCGGGGAACTTTGTCCAAACTCTTTTTCCACTTGAAAAATAATCAACTTTTTGGGGTAGTAAACCATTTCCGGGCAACTGCCCCCACTTTTTTTGTAAAAAAATTGGCAGGACGGGATTTAAATCTCTCCTTTGATATTGAAAATCAACTCTTCTCCCTTCTCCTTTGGGGTGTAGGGGTTCAAACAACCCAAATTGAGGGGAACCGGGTTGGGGGATATCTCTCCAAATTATTGGTGGCGGGAGCCCTTAAAGAAGGGAAGTTCAGTGGAGAAATGGAGAGGGTAGGGGTCCGGGTAAAGGGGAAATATCCGGTAAAACTCCTTTTCAGTAAGGGGGGGGTAAATGGGAATTGGAAAAAGATGGAGTATCGGGGAACTCTCCAAAAAGCGGTAATGAATTATCAAAAAAATTTGGTTGATGTAAAGGAGATAAATTTAACCTATACCCCCAAAAAAATGGCAGTGATAGGGAAAGTGGTAGAGGTTGAAACCCCCCAAGTAAATGGAAAAATTGGGGGATTGGCGGTGGAAAAATTGAAAAAAGGAATTGCCTATAGTTTGGCTTCGGGTATTTTTAAAGGTAAACAATTTCCTTTCCAATTCCAATTTCCGACCCTTTTTGGAAACCTCCATAAAGTAGAGTTACCTTATGGAAGGTTTAAAGCGTTGGGTGCCCCCGGAGAGATAGGGAAAGTTATTTTTAACATTGACCAAAAACGGGGAAAAATCCAGTGGGTCAAATATAGCGGATTGGAGGTTAGTCCCATTGAGATAAATTTAACCGATAAAATGGCAGTTATCTCCTTTGAAAGTAACACTACCCTCAATCCCCGCCTCCTCACCCTATTGAAAAAGGGTGCCCATATAAATTTACCTGTGGTGGAAAAAAAAGGGAAAAACTGGATTGTTGGGTGGATAAAAATCCCCTTCTCCAATCCTTCTCCAATTTATAACATCAATGCCCAAATTTCAGACGCCCTTTTTCAAATTACCACTCTTCCACTGGCTCTGAAAAAAGCTATTGCCCAAGTAAACCCCGACCAAATCCAATTTCAGGTTTCCAATCTTCTTTTAACCCTTCCCGGAGGGGGAGAGTTTGGATTTACCGGCTCCGGTCAATTACCAATGAAAGTTAAACGGCTCATTCTGGACGGCAATTTAACTCTCCACTATCTCCCCTTTCTTAAAATGGATAACTTTCCAGAAAAGGCTACTTTAGACCTCAACAATCTCCAACTTACCCTTGCCAATTTGGGGGGAAAAGTAGATATTAAAAAAAGTTGGGTGGAATTGCCCCTCCAACCGGTGGTAAAATATACCCCCTTTACCCCTTTAATTGAAAATGGGGAGGTCAATCTCTCCTATGCTTCACCCCTTAAAATAAATGGTGATGTTCTCCTTACAACCCCCATTTTCCCTGCCCAACCCAATCCCCACCTTCTCCGCACCCAAGTTGAAATTGGAAAGGAGATAAATTTAACCCTTCCCCCCTATGGAAAAGTGGAAATTGCCGGGGAAAATATCCATTTTTCTCTCCACGATATGGAAATAAATTTAACCCAACTTCCAGATTTGGCTCAAAAAGTGGTGGAGAATATGAAAAGGTGGGAGAAAAAAGGGAAAGGGGGAGAAGTAAATACCACCGCTGAAACCAATGTAACTACCCCCTCTCCAACCGCCACTGCCCAAAAGAGAGAACAGAAGGGGAAAAAGGGGGAAAGTAATTTAACCATTGTTGGAGAGCTAAAAAATCTTACCCTTTACTATAATCAATTTACAATTCCTATCCAAAAGGGAAATGTAGATTACCGCCGGGGAGAGTTGAAAAAATTGAAAATTTTGGTAGAGCCTCCTTTAAAGGTTGAAGCTTATCAACACAATGGGTATACCATTGCCCGGTGGAATAAATTGGATAAACCTCTCTTTGAAAAATTGACGGGATATAAAGAAATTTTTGGGCAATTGAACCTCTATGGAGGAGCCGTTGTAACCCCCTACGGCTACACTTTGGTAAATGTCCGATTGAAGGATACCATTATCACCAAAATGAAACTACTCAACAATCTTTTGGCACTTCTCAATACCCTTCCCGCTATTCTCTCCTTCCGCTCTTTGGGATTCAGTGGAAAGGGGTATAAAATTGAAAAAGGCGGAATTACCGCAATAATTATAGGGGACACAATCCATATTACCCGGGGAGCAGTTTTGGATAAAAATCAAAATCTCAACCTCTTTTTTTGGGGATACATCTATCCCAAAACCAAAAAGATGGATATGATGATCCGGGTTGTAGTGCCCATTAAAGTAAAATATATTCCGGTAGTGGGTCCCCTTTTGAGTTATATTGTCTTTGGAAAGAGTGGGGGGCTTGTGGTTGATGTAAAAGCTACCGGAGATTTGGCAGACCCTTCCCTTTCAGTTTCTACCGTTAAAGATGTGGCTTCTGCTCCCTTTAAAATATTTATGAGGGTGTTGAAGGCCCCATTCAAACTCCGGTCAATTTACCGCCCTGACGATTATTACGGGGGTGCAATGGAGGGGGAAGAGTAAAAAAGTGCTAAAATAGTGCCTAAATTTCTCTAAAGGAGAGCAGAATGGTCAAAAAAATAGTTATGGCTGGTCTCACTGCTGGTTTGTTAATGGCATTCCCCGGAATGAAAGGAATGATGGGAGGACACGGAGGACTCAATGGAAAACCGATGAAAGGATTGACCGATTCCACAGTATTGGCAACCCTCAATGGGAAACCTATCACCGTCAAAGATGTCAACAACTATCTCCAAGGAATTACCGGCGACCCCAATATCAAGTTGCAACAACTCCCTGCCCAACATGTTAAACCCTTTGTAAAAGAGTATATTAAAACCCACCTCATCTATCAAAAAGCCAAATCTGTTACCACAACCCCCCAATTTCAAGAGTTGATGAAAAAAATAGCAGATGATTATTGGTATCGGACTCAACTGAATACCATCAAAATCTCAGATGAGGAAGCAAAGGCTTTTTACGAAAAGAACAAAGATATCTACTTTAAAACTACTCCCAAAGTCAAAGTCCGCCACATTCTTGTAAAAGATGAAAAAGAGGCAGAAAAACTCCTTGCCCAATTGAAGGGACTCCACGGAAAAGCTTTGGAGGAGAAATTTGCCCAATTGGCAAAAAAATACTCCATCGGTCCCAGTAAAGTAAATGGAGGAGAATTGGGGTGGATTGATCCCAATCAAATGGTAAAACCCTTTGCTCAAGCGGTGGAAAAGATGAAACCGGGAGAATTGAGTCCTAAACCGGTAAAAACCAGATTTGGGTATCACATTATTCTGGTGGAAGGCAAGAAAAATAATAGTTATATTCCTTTCAAAGAGGTTAAAACCCAAATTGTCGAGTATCTTAAACGGGCAAAACTCAAAAAAGAGATTGACCAAGTTATGAAATCTGCCAAAGTGGAATATAAAATTAAATAAGAAAGGGGACTCCTTACCCGATGAGGTTACTTTTTATTGGGGATATTGTCGGAAAACCGGGGAGAAAAATGGTGGAGAAATGGGTGCCACTCCTCCGGAAAAAGTATCAACTGGAGTATGTTATCGCCAATTATGAAAATAGTGCCCACGGCTTTGGAATTACTTTAAAAATCTACCACCAACTCTCCCCTTTTATCGATATTTGGACTGGAGGAAACCACACCTTTGACAAAAAGGAGGTTTTACCCCTTTTGGAGGAGGAAAAACTCCTCCGCCCCCTCAACTATTACGATGTGCCGGGAAAATGGTATTGGGAAGATGAAAAATTGGTAGTTATCAATGCAATGGGACAATATGGTCTCCCCTGTGGAAAAAATCCCTTTCGGAAATTGAATCGGGAAGTGGAAAAGTGGAAAGAAAAATTTATTTTTATCGATTTCCACGGAGAAGCTACTTCAGAAAAGCAGATGCTTTTTCACCTTTTAAAAGGGAGAGTAGGGGCAATTATCGGCACCCACACCCACATCGGCACCGACGACCTCCAAATTGAAGAGGGAACCTGCTATTTGACCGATGTAGGATTGACCGGTTGCAATGATGGAATGATAGGTTTCGATTGGAAAAAAGCCCTCCCCGGTTATCTCACCGGCACCCGCTCCAAACTGGAGATAGATGATAAATGTAAATCCATTTTCCAAGGGGTAATTTTAGAGTGGAATGGAACCCAAACCTGTTGGGCCATCAAAGTTAAAGGGGACTCCCATACCCTCCACGAAACCCAATTGGTAAGAGGATAAAAACTACCCTATTTCCCCCACTTTCCCCCCTTTAGAAAAATTTAGTATGATAGATTTTAAGTAAGAGTTAATGGCTTACCCCTTTCCATCTTCCCACAAAGGAGACAAATGACACTCTTAGGCTCCATTCTGGAATTGGTTACTTTGGGAGGTGCTTTTATTGTGCCCCAAAATGAGGTTGGTATTGTTGAAAGATTTGGGAAATTCCAACGGATAGCCCGGGCTGGACTCAATTTTAAAATTCCCCTTGTCGATAGTTGTAGATACCAGTCTTTGAGAATCCAACAACTTGATGTAGAAGTGGCTACTAAAACAAAAGATAATGTCTTTGTGGAATTGCAAGTCTCCGTCCAATATCGGGTCAAAGATGATGACCAACAAATCTACCGCTCCTTTTATGAACTGGAGGATCCGGAAGGGCAGATTACCGCCTACATTTTCGATATCGTCCGGGCGGAAGTGCCCAAATTGACCATCGATGAAATTTTCAATGAAAAGGGAAAAATAGCCTCCGCCATTAAAACCGGCGTGGGAAAAGCTATTGAAGAGTTTGGGTATCAAATTATCCAAGCTCTTATTACCGATATTAAGGTAGATGAGAGAATTATTCAGGCTATGAATGATATAGTAGCCAGTGAAAGGGAAAAACAGGCGGCAATTGAAAAAGCGGAGGCAAAAAAGATATTGAAAGTAAAAGAGGCAGAGGCGGAAGCGGAAAGTAAAAGACTTCAAGGGATAGGGATTGCCAACGAACGGAAAGCAATTATAGATGGTTTGGTGGATTCTATTGAAGATGTCCGGAAATTGGAGGATATTTCCACCCAAGAGGTAATGAAACTGATTTTAATTACCCAATATTTCGATACCCTGAAAGATGTCTCCCAAGCCCCCAGTAATACCATTATGCTCCCGGGCACCCCCGACGGATTTCAACAGATCAGTAAAGAGATAGGGGCTATTCTCTCCGCTACTTCCCAATTCAAAAAAGAGTTAAGCTCCCCAGAAAAGGAGAGTTAAGTTTTCTTCCTCCCCTTTTCCTTGAAAGTAAATTTTTAGAAGGGGGGATTCTCCCCTCCAAACAATCTTTTTACCAAAAAATAGATGGGTAAAGAGGGGCACCCCTTCAAAAAGGAGTAATTTACTCCTCTTTTAAAGGGCAAAATACCCCTACTTTACCCTTTACCCGGGCAATTGGATTGGGAAAATGATGGGAAAAAACCAACCAATAAAAGATTGGATTGGTATGGAGGTGATGGTGGTTCCGGCAGGACTCGAACCTGCGACCCCTACCATGTCAAGGTAGTGCTCTAACCAACTGAGCTACGGAACCAAATTGGGAAATAGGTGAAAGAACTTCCTCTGCAGTTGAATAGAGGATAGCATTAAATAGGTGGCTCCGGCGGCAGGACTCGAACCTGCGACCCGACGGTTAACAGCCGTCTGCTCTACCGACTGAGCTACGCCGGATTACGGGTGAAATGATACAAAAAATAATTGGTTGAGTCAAGGGATTTAAGGGTAGAGAGGCAAATTTCCAAAAAAAATTTTGAAAGTTGGAGGGGAAAATAGATGAGAAAGAAAAAAGTTTTATTTTCCTTCTCTTTTTCTCCAATGGGAGGGGAGGAGTTGGGGAAGTAGATGAAACCGGTTGGAGGACATAAAGTGGATTTTGGGGTGAAGCTCCCAAAGTTGATGAAATAATTCTCTACTTATTTTAAGCCCCTCCTCCAACTCCCACTCTTTCCCCTTTTGATGGGCTTTTTCCATTATTTTAAAAATTTTTTCTGGAAGGGTTACCCCCGGTAATTTTTCTTTGAGGAAAAGGGCAGTCCGATAGGAGGTAATAGGAAAAAAGCCCAAAATAATCTCTCCCCGTCCAAACTCCTTTTTTACTTTTTCCATAATTTGAAGGAGTCTTTCTCCATCTCCCAAATTGTAAACCGGTTGGGTAATAATTCCTTCCGCCCCTTTTTCAATCTTTTTCCAGATTTTTCTTTCCAACCCCCTCCAATTGTTGGGGGAAGAGTTGGAGACTGCCAGAGGGAGAAAAGGTTTCGGGGAAGTTTTAAACTCTTTCCCGGTAACTGGATCAATTCCCCGGTTAAGGGTAGCTATCAACTCCAACAGAAAAAGACTATTTCCCTCAAATACCCCCTTAGCCTCAATGGGGGAGAGTCGCACCGGATCCCCTGTCAAAGCCAATATTGTGGTAACCCCCAAATCGTTGGCTCCCAAAAGCTCGCCTATCAGGGCAATTTTATTTCTATCCCTCATTGTAATAGTAGTAATTACCGGCTTCCCAAATCGGGATTGGAGCCGATAACCGGCAATTACAGAATTGTATTTGGGGACACTCAAAGGGGCATCGGTAACCGAAAAAGCATCTATATACTCCAATACGCCACTCTCTTCAATCTTTTCCAGTAGGGGATTTAAAGTCGGCTCCCGGGGCGGGGAAACCTCCAAACTTAAAAAACTCCCCTTCAATTTTTCAGGGGTCAATTCCATCGATATCCTTACTCAACTCACTTTTTTACATTTTGGGAAAAGGTAGCAAATTGAGAAGATATTTTACCTTAAACTGGGGAGTAATCTCAATAATGGAAAAAAATTTCTCCCCCACTGGAACCCAATAGCGTCCCGGAATCTCTTTTTCAAACTGGGAAGGAGAGAGGCTTTTCCCATTTAAAATATCTTCCAGAGAGCCCCGGTAGAGGTTTTTTGAAAAAGGGAGATAGTCAATAGGATTTAAAGGTTGTTCACACTGATAAATAAACTTCCCTTCGTTGAGACGCACCAAAGAGGTTAAAAAGGCAGTAGTGCCCAACTTTTTTCCAATATCGGCACCCAAAGAGCGGATATAACACCCTTCCCCAACTTCCGCCTCTATTGTCAAAAAAGGGTGGGAGTAATCAATTAATTTTATCCCTTTTACCTCAACTTGAACCGGTTTAAGCTCCAAATCCTTTCCCTTTTCCGCCAACCTATAAGCCCTCTCCCCTGCCACTTTTTTGGCGGAATAGAGGGGAGGATATTGGAAATATCCGGGGAGAAAATGGGAAAAGACCCCTTCTATTTCCTCCCGACTGAAGGGGGGAATGGAGTCAATTCTTTCTACCTTTTCAATATCGAGGGTTGGAGATACTCCCCCCAACAGAAGGGTTGCCCTATATCTTTTGGGGCTTTTTTCCAAAAATTGAAAAAGTTTTGTATACCTTCCAAAGGCTATCACCAATACCCCTTCGGCAAAGGGGTCTAAAGTGCCCGAAAATCCCCCTTTTTTGACCCCATATTTCCTTTTCAATTTTCCCAAAAAGCGATTGGAAGAGATAAAAGGGGGTTTATAGGCTACAAAAAGTCGCTCTTCACCCATTTTCTCCCTTTTTTCCAAAAAAATTTTTCCCCTCCTTTTCAATTCCCAATAAAATAATCTCCTTTTCCAATTGATAAAGGGTATATCTTATTTTTTTGAAAGTGGACGCCCAATTGGGATCCAAAAGTTTAAAAATCTCCTCCAATACCCGGGCACTCTCTTCCCCCCTTTTCAGATTGGAAATTAACACCTCTCCTACTCCTTCTCTCCTCCCTTTTTCCGGTTCTTGACGGAGAATATCCCCTTCTACATTTCTACTTTCAATCAATTGACGGGTCCAATCGGAAGGTAAATGGGTAGTATGGCGGAGAATTTTAAATTGTTTAGCAAGGGGAGAATTCCAGTGATAGCGGAGGATATCCTCCACTACCCGGAGCCCCTCCCGGAGCCGGTTGAGATTGGCATCTACAACCCGCCACGGGAAAGGATTAATCATCGTTGAGGAAACCTAAAATTTGAAGGAGAGAGACAAAAAGGTTGACAAAGTCAAGGAAAAGCATTACCGCCCCCTCAATAGGGGTTTCCACATTTCCCCGAATAATATTTTGGGTGTCATAGAGGATAAAGAAACTGAAAAGAATTGCAGAAACTACTGCAATTCCCAATTGGAGAAGGGGTAGTTGGAGAAAAATGTTTAAAATGGAAGCTACAATTAAAACAATCAAAGTTACAAAAAGGGCTTTTCCCCATCCACTAAAATCTTTTTTTGTAACCATCGCAAACCAAGTCAATCCAAAAAAGGCTACACTGGTCAAAATGAAAGCCTCTGCAATTAAATTTCCCCAACCTCTTCCGATAAAAGCTCCCAAAAGGGGTGCCAAAGTGAATCCACTCATAAAAGTGAATCCGAAAAGCAAAAAGAGATTTAAAGGTGAACTCTTCCGTTTAATTTGGAGAGCAATTAATAATATAAACTCCACAATTACCGCTCCCCAGAAAAAGAGTTTATTGGAAGCCATTGCGGAAGCAAATGGCAATCCTACATACGCTCCCACTGCCCCTGCCAAAAGGGAGCCGGCAAAGAGTTGATAGACCTTTTTTACAAATTGATTTATATCGGTAATCTCCCTTGTTTCGGTAGGGGATTGGGCGTCGACCAGAATCTGTCTCTCCCCCTTCTTCACTTCCAGATTTTCCATTTTCATCGAAAAACCTCCTTTTGTTACTTTACTCTCTTTTATATAATACCATATTAACACCTAAATGAAAGGTTATGAAAATGGATTTTTTAAGAAAAATTCTTTTCTCTATTCTTATTTTTAATGGATTTGCCTCGGGTGGAATTCCTACCACCATTGAAGGATATTTTACAACCCTTTATCAACAATGTGGAACTATTTTAAGAAAGAGCAATTCAGATTGTAAGGCGTTGGGAAAAGAGGTAGCAAGAGAGTATAAGGAGAGCATATTGGGGAGTGGAGTAGCCCCCAAAGAGATAATTTCCATTGTGGAAATTGTGGAAGAGGTGTGTCAAATGGGGTGCCAAAATAGGGGCAAAAAAGGGGAGAGGATTATCGAAAGTGCCGTGGTAAAATATCAAACTCTGGAGAAAAACCGGAAAAAATAGATTATTTTTCCCCCTCTATTTTCTTTAATTAAGACTCGGAATCTTCTTGATTGATAACAAAATTTTTTGTTTTATAGATAATTTATTGGAATTGATAGGATTTTTTTTAAAATAGATGAATTAAGTTTCGATTTTTAAGCCTTTTATTCTTTGTCTGCAAAATTAAAGGGGATAGATTAAAATTTTTACTCTTTAAGGCAGTTTTTCAATAAAGAGAGAAAAATCTGAAAAGAAAAAAGGGAAAAATCTCTCCCTTTGGGAGAATTGGAAGGGGATATTACCAATCGTTCCAAGAGTGGACTTTTTTGGCAATGGTAAAGTTATCAATCCGACTGATAGCCGAAAAACCGATATCGTTGAGTAGATTCTCCTCCACCGAAAAATTGGTAAAAATGAGATATCCCCCATTCCGGAGGGCACGGAAAACCGGTTTCAACTCCAAAGGTCTATCCAAAATAATAAATTGGTAATACCTTTTGGCGTCGGGCTCCTCCTCCAAAATCTCCACACTCCTCCCCTCCCGTTGCCCCAACTCTCTCCCTATCTCCCGGTTGGTGGTGGCTATATTTATGGGAACATCATCGCCAATAATCTGCTCCAAAAGTTCAAGGCTTTTTCTATCGATTTTCTCCATTTTCTTCCTCCTCCTCTTCGTCCAAAGAGATGGGCTCTCCCAACGGGTAAGGGGTTGCCAATTTTTCGGTAACTTTTCCGGAAATTTTGGCAGTGGGAATATCACTTTGGGTAATTTGAAATTTCACCCGTTGGAAAAGGGGAAATTTTTCCCTATCTTCCAAAAATATCCGGGCTCCGAAAATTTCATCGTCCAATCGGGCAATGGGGGGAATTTCCGGGTCTTCAATAATCCCCTCAAACTCTTCTCCAATATGTTTGGCTCCCCATCGGGCAAATTTCCGGTCATAGAAATCCCACTCCACCCTTTGAGCCTCCCGCTCCAGTTGGGAGAGTCGCTCTGCCACCGCTTCCACCTCCCGACTCAAATAGTCCAGTTGTCTCTTCTCTCCCCGGAGGAGGGCTTTTAAAATCCGATGGAGAAGGAGGTCGGAGTATCGGCGGATTGGGGAAGTAAAGTGGGTGTAGCTTTCAAATCCCAAAGCAAAATGCCCCCGGTTTTCCCCACTATACTCCGCCTGTTGTTGGGCTTTGATAATCAATTTATCCACATATCGGCGGAGTCCCATCTCCTCTGCCTGCTCCTGAATCTCCTCCACCACTTTGGGAAAGGGGCGTTTCTCCCCCTTTTTTACTTCAATTCCCAACTCCTCCAAAAGGGTCATCAACTGGGTTACAGCGGTGGGGGAGGGTTCATCGTGGACCCGATAAATTCCATTCTCCACCATCTCCGCCGCCCCCCGGTTTGCCAAAAGCATACACTCCTCTATCAACTGGTGGGAGCGGGTCTCCTCCTCCAATTTCACCTCCGCCAACTCCCCATTTTCGTCCAGTTTCATTCTAATCTCATCACTTTCAAAGGTCAATCCCCCTTTCAATCTCTCCTGTCGGAGTTGGGCAGTCAAAAGGGAAAGGGGGTGAAGCCATCTTCCTATCTCCCTATCAATCTCGTCTTCCGGTTCCCCCAAAAACCCCTTTTTCCCCTCTTTTTCCCTATCCCAATATTCCAAAAGTTCATCTATCCGGTCATAGGTATATTTCCGCCGGGAGTTGATAATTCCTTCAAAAAGTTTGGTATCGACAACTTCCCCTTGGGGATTAAAGGAGATTTTAAACACAAATGCCAACCGGTCTTCCCCCTCCCGGAGGGAGCAGAGATTTTCACTCAACTGGGGAGGTAGCATTGGCACCGCTTTGTGGGGAAAATAGATGGAGAATCCCCGCTCCTTTGCTTCCCGGTCTATTGCCCCATTGGGATAGACATACTCCGACACATCGGCTATAGCTACAAAAAGCTCCCTCTTCTCCGGGTCAAAATAGATGGCGTCGTCGTGGTCCTTTGCCCCCTCGGGGTCGATGGTTACAAAGGGCAAGTGAGTCAAATCGATTCGATGGGGGTAAAATTCCCTCTCCACCCGGTCTCCAAAGGACTCCGCCTCCAAAATCGCCCTTTTGGAGAACTCCTCCCGTTTATTGTAGAGTCCCAAAGAGATTTTTTCATCGACCCACGGGTCTGAAAGCACCCCCAACACTTCCAAAATCTGATTTGTGTAATTGTCAATTTTTAAAACCGCCCCCTCCGGTAACTTTTTCAATTGTTTCTGTTTTTTTACAAAAATGGGCTCTTTGGTCTTTATGTTCCGCAAAATAGGAATTTTAGTCCCTCCCCGTTTCATAAATTCCAGATAAACAATCCGAACGGGAAACTTTTTTTCCAAAAGGTAAATCACCTCCGCCTTTTTCCGTCCCCGCTTTTTCCGGTGGAGGAGTTTGGCTATTACCAAATCTCCATCTCCCGCCCCGTGGAGGTCGGGGATTTCTATCAAATAATCTTTCTCATTTACCCCTATCGGTATCAAAAATCCAAACCCCTTTTTGGTTATATCAATCTCTCCAACCCGATACTCTTCCCTCAACTTTACAACTTTGCCATTTTCAACAATCCCCAAAGTTATTAGGTCATTGACCAAATTCCGTTTATCCCGGGGAATATCTTTCCTCAAAATTCCCCGGGTCAATTTGAACATAAACTCCCTCACCGGTTATTTCCCCCCTTCTATCTGAACCAAAAGGGTATTGATTTTGTCGCTATACCCATACTGATTCAGATAAGTTTTTAAAACTTTGATGGCATCGTGCCGGTAACCCCTTTTCAACAAAATTTTTGCAAAAAGGAGCCAACTTTCCGGTTTTTTTACATCGATGGCATTGGCTTTCAAAGCCCAAATTTTTGCCAAATAGAGATTACCTCCATTGTAGAACATTTTTGCTATCATAATTGCCTTTTCATAGGAAGGATTATTGTTGTAACTCTCAATTAGTCCCGGAATTGTAACCTTTTTTTCCACAATTTTTGGGGTTGTATGTCTTTTTCTGGTTTTATGATAAGTCCGACGGGAAGGGGAGGGGCGGGTGGGAGAGACTACCTTTTTACTGATTGTAACCTCTTTAAATCCGGAATTGGCTATCCTCTCTCCCCTCCGGTAATTCCCCTTTTGGGAAAAGGTTTTTTCAAAAAAACCTCCGGTATCCCATCTTTGGCGGGCTTCCATCTCTTCCTCCCGGGAAGGGAGACGCTTGGGCAATTGGAAGGTAAGGGCGGAGGTTTCCCCAGTTTTGGGAGAAGTTGAAGTAGAGGTTGGAGATTGTTGATAAGAAGGGGAGGGGGTGGTATTTGCTACCCCTTTTTCCGGAGAAGGTGGAGGGGAGGAGGGGGAGAAGTTTTTCTCCGGAGAAGTGGAAGGATAAGAAGGGGTAGCGGATTGGGGAGAGGAAGAGGTTGGAGATTGAACAGAAGAAGAGGAAGAGGCAGAAATAGAGGTTCCGGTAGAGGAAGGAGATTGGGAGTTTTCCCCTTGGGAGACCTTTACCACTTTCACTTTTTTTACCTCCACTCCCCCTTGGGAAGGGGTGCCTGTGGAAGAGTTGAGTTGGGCGACCGGTGGAGATGTCACTGCCCCTTTGACCGGCTCTCCCCGGGAGAGTTTAGATTTAAAAAAGTGGTAGATTTGAGGTGCGTGGGTAATTCCATAAAAACCTCCCCCTATCAAAAGAGCCCCCACTCCCAATTTAATTCCCCATCTTATCCACAATCGCTTGTAATACCGCTTTTCTAACTCCTCATATCTATGCATTAAACTCCTTCAAATCCATAATTGCAATTTCAATATATTTGTTGGAGAGCTTCCGGAGATTTACTTTGGCGGGACTCCGGGTATAAAAGTAATCCAATACATCAAAAAGTTTAAACATTAACTGATTTGTCCCCCGGAGAGAGCCTTTGGCAAACTTATAAATTTTTCTGAAATTGCTTTTGGTAAACATTTTTGCCACATCATTTAACCCCGCCCGATTCAATTTGGTAAGGATAAAGTTTTGGGTCTCCTCAAAGGAGATAGGGTCGGTGGGAATAATATAGTTTATTCGGCTTTTAAAATGTTTCTTTTTCAAAAGTTCGTCCACATTGGTATCGTGGGTTGCAAAAAGGAGAGTTACATTTCCCCTATCGGCGTAAATCCGGAGATTTTCCCAAGTTTCTGCCGATAGAAGTTGGGCTTCATCAATTAAAAAGGTTTGATGATTGGTCGGTTTTACCTTTTTCAAAAGGCTCAAAATGGAGTTTATCTCCGAATAGGGATTGGAAACAAAAAAGATAATCTCCTCATCTTTAATTTCTTCATAAATTTTTTTGAGAATCATACTTTTTCCACTCCCTGCCTCCCCGGTCAGAATAACAATTTTATCCCTTTGCCGGATAATGGAGATGAGGTCAATTTTGACCTTTTCTTGGGAGGGGAGGGGAACATAAAGGTCAGTTTTGACCACATCTCTAAAAAGTTCCCGTGCCTTTTTAAAATCCTCCAAAGCCCAAATCCCTTAAAGTTTTTTTCTCATTGAGTTTAATAATGTGGGGGGTGATGATAAAGACCAACTCTTTTTTATTACTGATTTTCTCTTTATAGGAGAAGAAAAAGTTGAGAATGGGGATCTCTTTTAAAATTGGAACCCCATTCCGGGTAAAACTTTTATCATTGAGGATAAGTCCCCCCATTACCAGAGTTTGTCCATCTTTCAATCGAACCACGGTGGAGATGGTTTTATCACTGGTGTTTGGTGGGCGGTCAAGGGTGTTATTATAGACATCTTCGGGATTTACAAAGGAGCTAATCCGGGGGTAAACATTGAGAATAATAGTTCCGTCATCGGAAATTTGAGGGGTAATATCCAAAATTACTCCCACAAATTTTGAACCTACCACATAACTAACTTGGGTGGTTCCATTATCGGTAGTGGTAGATTTATTGGGATATTTGTAATAGACGGTATCTCCGACGGTTACAATCGCTTTCTGGTTGTTGAGGGTTACAATTTTGGGGTTGGAAATGGAGTTAACATTCCCATATTTAGCCAAAAAGTTTAAGAGAGCTTCTTCTGTAAATTTTGACCCACTTTTAAAGATGGAGTTGCTTCCAAACACATTCCGCAAAGCCAAACTGGTGCTTCCGGAACTGGAAATCTGTAAGGTTGACCAGTTAATCCCTGTTTGGTGGCTTTCGCTCAAATTTACACTCAAGATTTTTACATCAATTAACACCTCTTTGGTGAGCCGTTTTACCAGAGTTTTAATATATCGGTCTACAGCGTCCAATTGCCGTTTGGTTCCGGTAACGGTTACCAACCCCGCGGTTTTGTCAATTACAACTTCCGGAGTTTTGGCATTGAGGGGGTCGGGGGAGTTGTTTCTCAAAAGGGCGGTTACATCTTTTTTAATTTTACTCCAGAGGTCAGATTTAAATTGGGATTTGACGGTAGAGCCTTCCAAAGTTGAAGTTCCCCCGCTGGTGGGGGCATTTCCTCCAGTCCCACCGGTCTCTCCTCCACCTCCAGAGTTACTGGAGGTAGAAACCATATTTGAACCCTGTCGGCTCATTGCAATCCAGTCCAGTTTGTAGGTTTTAGTTTTGTAATAGCTCACTTCCAAAGTGTTACCATTGAGGGTATAAAATAGCCCCCGTTTTGCCAAAATCAAATCCAGAATCTGGCGGAGGGTCATATCTTTTATTTTGACAAAGGGCATTTTTTGGTCTACTTTTTTCTCCGCTTGGGTATCGGTGTAAACCACATTTATACCACACTTCCCGGTTGCCAAATAAGCTAAAAATTCCCGAATTGTCGTCCGATTTTCCGGGTTGAGACTATTGGTATAGGAGAAGAGCCGATTGGAGCAACTACCCCATACAACTCCCACTATCAAAAGCAACGCTACCACTACTCTTTTCATCTATTTCACCTTTATTGGGAATTGATTAAATAGCCGTTTGGTTATCATTTTTTTGCCACATTTGAGGGTTACCCCATCGTCAAATACCCGCCAAAGGATACAAGTGGCGACCGGTTCTCCCCGTTTGAACCATTTCTTTTCTACATTTACCAATTGATCTCCCCGATACTTGAGAACTTTCAATTTGGCACTATCGTCCAAAATTGCCAAAACTTCAAAACTATATCGGGTTTGAATCACCGGCTTTTTGGGTTTAATATCCACTTTCACCGGTGGAGTCCAAAAGGGGGTTTTCATTCGATTGAAATTCTCCAGTTTAAAATTGTAATTTAAAAGTTTAGTTACTTTTTTGGATAACTCCTCAATCTCCCTCTCCTCCGGAGAAGGTGGTTTAATCTTTTCCGGTTTTTTTGCTTGAGGTTTAGGCAGATTTGGGGGTTTTGGCATCGGTTTTTCTCCCCCCCAAAGGAGTGCCCCGGTTATCAATAAAAGCACCCACTTTCTCATTTTTTAAACCCATACACTTCCAGTTGAATCTGGAAAGTTTTATTTTGATCCATAGAGAATCCTTTTACCCTTACTAAGTCGACTCTTTTTTCCAGATTGTAGATAAAATCGACCACATTTTTATAGGGTCCCCCTCCTGTCAAATTGAGGTCCATTCTTGGCACCAAAAATTTTTGTTGGAATCTGGCACCGGTGGCATCTTCCACGGCAATTTTTACCTTTTTAATATTTTTTTTCATTTTTTTCCGGAGTTTTTTAATCTCCTTTTTTATTTTACTCTCCTCCCCTTTGGGCTCCTTCTTCTCTTGATTGACGGCGTAAATTACATTACTCAACCGGGCAAATTTGAGTCCTGTAGTTTTGGTGGTATCGGCAATATAACTCAAAAATTCAATCCACTTTTCAATATTAAATTGCAGAGGTGAGAGGGCAGAGGTCAACTCCTCCACCTTATTTAAAGTTCTCTCCAATACCACTTTCTCCTTCTTATCTTGGGCAATTTTCCGTTTAACTTCCGCAATTTTTCCTTTAATTTCCCGGATATCTTTCCGGAGTTGACTTACTTCATTGGTATACTTGGTGAATCTTTTATAATTTTGATCTTTATAATCCATTACCGCCGGAAATACAAAATATCCGAAAAGGAAAATGATTAAGGCAACTGCCCCTCCAATTATCATATAGACTTCCTGCTCTTTCCGCCCTTCAAACTGCTCATCTATCCGGTCTAAAAACTCTTCAAATTTCTCCTGTTTCCCGTGTCCGTTCATTTTTTCCCTTTCTTATTTTCATTTAAGGGTTTTTCAAATTGGAGGGGAGTGTTTTCATCGGTAATCATTAAAGTGGCAGTATAGACCCCCTTCTCTTTCACAATTTCAGGGGTAAAGACATTGAAGCCGGCATCTTTTAATTGTTGGAGAAGTCGGGGGATATTGAATCGGCTATGGGTGTAAACCGAAACATTATACTCCCCATTCTCCATTTGAATCTTTTTCAGATAGACATTATTCCGATTCATATAGTAGGCAATATCGGTCAAATTTTGGGAGACGGGGATATCTTTATATTTGAATTTGTAGAGGGAGTTTATCAAATCCCGATTCAATTTTATATCCCCTTTCAATTTGGCAATTTTCTCCTCAATTGTCTTTAAAATCCCCTCTTCCCTCTTCAATTCCCCCTGAAGGGAGAGTTTTTGGGAGCTCAATTTGGTTTTGGTTTCATAAACTTGATTACTCCGGAAATTGTAAAAGAATCCAATTCCCCACAAAATTACCGCCGGGATAGTCAATAGAATTGTAGTGGCAATTGTTGCCCCCAAAAGTTGCCCACTGGGACGGAAAAAGAGGGTCGGCTTCCGGGGGTGGAGGGTAAAGTTATAATCCAATTTGCCGGTTTTATAGGCGTAGTGGGTTTCCAGCATTGCCAAAAAGAGGAAAGGCTCAATGGGCAATTGATCAAGGTTATACTTTTTGGCAAATTCGAAACTATTTACATCGCTAATTGTTGAAAATTGTTTACTCATATACTCTTCAATTCCGGCAATTCCCCCATATTGACTGGTGATAAAGATTCGCTCAATATCTTGAATATTGAAAACATTGGGAATATCGGCAATGGTATTCTCGATAATTGTAATCAGTTTATCAAAGACCCGTTTCAATCTTTCAAATACAATCTTTTCCCCTCCCCGATAGCGTCCCTCAATTAACCCCTTTTGGTGGAGAAGGCGGATAAAAGTGCTTTTATTAAAATTGGCAATATTGAGTTCATTTAACTCTTCCCACACATCATTTAACCCTTCACTGAGGGTTTTAATTGTCAAAAGCTCTTTTCCATCATAAAAGGCGATAAAAGTTTTATCTTCCAATAACACCACAAAGGCATCGGTTGCCGGCTCCAAAATATCATTATAGAGGGCACCAAAGGAGAAGGCAGGGAAGGAGAGGTAATCCAGATAGCCGGTCTCCTGAATAATATCGGCATACTCAAACTCCACAAAGGTGGAGGGGATAATTACCGCTTCTACCCCAACTTTTTTCTCATTTTTCAAATTTTTAACCAATTTATATTTGATGATATACTCTTCGGTCTCATCTATCCCGGCATTGGCATAAATTTCAGTCTCAATCATACTCATCAACTCATCGGGTGATGATGTTCTCTCCACTGCCCCTTTATCCAATTCAAAACTATAAAAGATAGCCTTTTCCAATGGAAGATAACTACAGAGAAGGGGCTCTCCTTTGAGGGTGGAGCCCCGGTAAATCCGGATAATTTTCCGGTCGGCGTGGAGAATATACCGCTCTTTATCCTTTACCCCTATTACCTCATCAACATTATAATCATACTTTTTCAAATATTTTCTGAACTTTTTGGGAATAAGTTTAACCCACCCCTCCTCCTGCACCCCCTCTTTAAATCTCTTCAATTGTTGCAGTCGCCGGAATCTACCTATCCCCATCATTGTTCAATCCTATAACCCAAATCTGCCAATCGTTTTTTATTTTTTGTCCATTTGGGAACCACTTTCACATACAACTCCAGATAGATTTTTTTTCCACTGAATTGCTCCAAAAGCTTTCGGGCATACATACCAATTTCCTTTATTTTTCGTCCTCTTTCCCCAATTATTATACCTTTCTGGGAGGATCTCTCGGCAATAATTGTTGCATATACCCGGTCTAAATGGGGGAGTTCTTCAATTTTTTCAATAATAACATCGGTTTCATAGGGGAGTTCATCTCCCAACTTCTCAAATAGGGCTTCCCTTATCAACTCTTTGTAAATATCCCTAATATGTTCAGTGGAAATAATTTCTGGGTCAAAATAGTATGGGTGTTCCGACAATTTCTCTACGATTTTATCCAAAAGCTCCTCTTTTCCTATTCCGGCCACTGCACTGACCGGCACAATTTCCGCTTCCCGGTTTACTTCCAAATACTCTTCTTTTTTCTTTTCTACATCTTCCCCTTTTACCAAATCTATTTTGGTTAACACTACAATATGGGGGATTTTTTTCTTATTCAATTCCAAAAACCACTTGTAACCTTCCAGATTGTCCCGAACATCGGCTACAAATAGAAGTAAATCACTCTCCCCAATGGTTTTGAGAGCCTCCCCCAACATAAATTTATTCAACAATTTTTCCTGTTGATGGAGTCCCGGAGTATCCACCAAAATAATTTGAGCCCCCTTCCACATTACTATACCATTTATCCGTTTCCGGGTGGCATTGGCTTTGGGCGACACCAGAGCAATTTTTTCCCCCAATAACCAGTTTAAGAGTGTAGATTTTCCGCTATTGGGTCTTCCCACAACCCCCACAAACCCGGCTTTGGTCATAGTTCCACCTTTTCAGAAAATTTACCCACTGGTCTAAATCTAAACCCAACTATATTTTCATTTTCTTTAATTCCCATTAATTTTTACCCCCTCTTTTTGAAAGTTTAACATAATCCCCCCCTTTCCAGTTTCATTTCCGTTTGTTACAATCTAACCAACCTTTTTCCGGTAACTTAATCCCATATCCCAACTTCAAAGGTTTTAGTTAAATGGACGACAAGCGGTTTACTCCTTTTTGGGAAAGAGTAAAAGGGGGATTACACAACTTTTTTCGGACTCTCAACTCCTACTTTGTAATTTTCCGATGGAAATTTGGAAGGGTATTGAAGTTTATCTGGAAAATTATTCTGGGGATCCTAATTGGAATGGGGCGGATTTTCCGGTTCTTTTTTACCCTTTTTCTGATTATTTCCGCAGTAATTGGAGGAATTGCCCTTCTCTATTTCCTCCATCTCTACAAATCGGTGCAGTTTATAGAGGAAAAAATCTACTACTACAATCCTCCATTGACCACCCGCTTTTTCGACAATAAAGGGAAGTGGATTGGCTATCGGTATAGTAAAGAGAATCGAATCTATGTCGATTACAAACATATCCCGGGAAGGGTAATTGAAACCCTTTTGGCTACTGAAGACACCTCCTTTTTTGAACACCCGGGAGTAAATGTTAACGCCATTTTCCGGGCTTTAATTAAAGATATTAAAGCGGGACGGAAAGTTGAAGGGGCATCTACAATTACCCAGCAATTGGTGAGGAACCTCTACTTGACCCGGAAAAAGACAATTGAGCGGAAAATAAAAGAGATAATTATCTCTTTGAAAGTGGAAAAGGAGATTTCCAAAGAGAAAATTTTGGAGAGATATCTCAATCAAGTCTTTTTCGGAAATGGCTACTACGGGATTCGGACTGCCAGTTTGGGGTATTTCCACAAAGACCTGAATCAACTGGATTTGAAAGAGATTGCAATGTTAATTGCCCTTCCAAAAGCTCCCAGTCGATATAACCCCATTACCCATTATGAAGATAATATTGAAAGGGCAAACAACATTATTCGCCGACTCTTCTCTTTGGGGTGGATTAGTTATCCCGAATATAGAAAAGCTATTCTGGAACGCCCCAAAGTCTATAAAAAGATGTTGAAAGAAGAGGCAGGTTACGCAATTGATACCGCCATTGCCCGGCTCAAAGGAAAACTTCCCAAACTTTTGAGCAATGGGTATGATATTTATCTCACCGTTGACCTTCCCACCCAAAAATTGGCAGAAGAGACAATCAAATGGAACTACAACCGCCTCACAAAAAGATACCACGACCTCCGGGGACAACTCAACGGAGCCCTAATCTCCCTCGACCAGACTACCGGAGAAGTTAAAGCGGTAGTAGGTGGAAGGAAATACCATCGATTGGGTTATAACCGGGCATATGACGCCCGCCGGAGTGTGGGAAGTAGTATCAAACCTTTTATCTATTTAATTGCTCTGGACCACGGCTATAATCCCGCCACTTTAATTCCCGATATTCCCCGGACTTTCTGGGTAAAAGAGAATGGAAAGTGGAAACTCTGGAAACCCCACAACTACGAAAAAGACTCCAAAGGTATGATTCCCCTCCGGGAAGCTTTGGTGCACTCCAGAAACTTGGCTACCGTCAATCTGGTCGCCCAACTGGGACTGAAAACCGTTGCCCGGGGACTCCGACACTACGGCTTTAAAAATTTCCCTGTTATCTGGAGTATAAGTTTGGGAAGTATAGGGGATAATCTTTGGGATTTTGCCGAAAGATATACCAATATCTCCAATTACGGAAAAGAGTCTAAAATCTATATAGTAAGGAAAATTATAGCCCAACGGAGTGGAAAGGTAGTATTGGAAAATAAACCTACCCACCGGGTTACAGACTCCCCAGCCCAAACCTATATGATTATAGATATGATGAAAGATGTAGTTAAACGGGGAACCGGAAAAAAAGCCCAAGTTAAAGGGATTGAAGTTGCCGGAAAGACTGGAACCACCAACGATTTCCGCGATGGTTGGTTCAATGGTTTTACCCCCAATAGTGAAACTATTATCTGGTTTGGACGGGACGATTACAAACCGATGGGGCATAAATTGACCGGAGGAAAAGTCTCTGCCCCCGCATTTGCCTATTTCTACAGAAAATTACTTTTAATTCATCCTGAACTGAAACGCCACTTTAAGGTTCCAAAAGGAGTCCATTACTTCACTCTGGGAAATGGGAAAAAAGAGCTTTACACCTCCAAATCTCCACCGCCTCCGCCAACTCCTGAACAAACCGGCTCTACCACCGGTGGAGGGGGCGGTGGTGGAGGTGGGGGTGCCACCCCCGGAGTTAAGGGAGATGCCGATACTCCTCTCTTCTAATCAAACTCCCCTCTTTCCCCCTCAATTTTGTGATATTATTTGACCCAGTTTTCTCCTCAATTTTTCAGATAGATTTATAAATTATGGATAGAAGGAGTTGGGTTTGTTTGGATTTATTAAAAAAGGGTTGAAAAAAACCCAAGAGGTAATAAAAAATGTTGTGAGGGGAGAAAAAGTTGGGGAAAAACTCCCCAAAGAGGTAATTGAAGAGGCATTAATAGAAGCCGATATAGATTATGAACTGGTAGAAAAAATTGTAGATAAACTCCCCAAAGAGGTGGAAAGAAAGAGATTGAAAAAAGCTCTTTTAAACCATTTTCCCTATCAAGGAGAGGAGTTTAAAATAGGGGAGCATCGCCCTTTTTCTATTTTAATTATCGGCGTCAATGGAGCGGGAAAAACCACCACCATTGGAAAATTGGCACACCGGTTTAAAAATGAAGGATACTCTGTAATTTTGGGAGCCGGAGATACATTCCGGGCGGCGGCAATTGAACAACTCTCCATCTGGGCAGAAAAATTGAATGTGCCCATTGTCAAAACTAAACAGGGACACGATCCGGCGGCAGTTGCCTTTGATACCATCTCCAAAGCCAAAGCCCGGGGAATAGATGTTGCCCTTATCGATACCGCCGGACGACTCCACAATAGGGTAAATCTCCAACGGGAGTTGGAGAAGATTGTCCGGGTAGCCAAAAAGGCAGACCCGGAAGCCCCCAGTAAAATTTTTCTAATTTTGGACGGCACCCAAGGAAGTAGTGCCGTAAACCAAGCCCAAATTTTCAACCAGATTGTAGGGGTCGATGGAATTATTGTTACCAAACTGGATGGCACCGCCAAAGGGGGAAGCCTTTTTACCATTGTAAACCAATTGAAACTTCCCATCTACTTTGTAGGAGTCGGAGAAAAAGAGGAAGATTTAATTCCCTTCAACCGGGAAGAGTTTATCGACACAATCCTCGACGCCCTCTATCAACCCCAAAGTGGAGAATAGAGACTCTTTTTCCATTTTTAATTTTCTGCTCTTGAAGTTTCCACCTTTTAACTTTTTCTCCCTTTGATGAGGTTACAATTTCTCACAGGAGGGGTTTAACAAACTTTGAAAGTTTTCTTTTTTAAAACGCCTAAAAAAGGCAAAAGAGGAGAAAAAAATGGTTGTCCATCTCTGTTGCAGTGTCGATGCCGGCTATTTTCTCAAAAGGTTAAAGGAGGAGTTACCGGAGGAGAAATTGATTGGCTACTTTTTCGACCCCAATATCCACCCCTACGCCGAATTTAAATTACGGAGTCTGGACACCCGGCGGGTCTGTGAAAAATTGGGGGTTGAGTTTGTGGAGGGTCCTTATCTGTTGGAGGAGTGGTATACCCGCACCGCCGGATTGGAGAGGGAGCCGGAAAAGGGGAGTCGGTGTAGCCAATGTTTCGATTTTTCACTGGAGGAGAGTGCCAGATTTGCCAAAAAGATTGGGGAAAAAAGGGTTACCACCTCCCTTTTGATGTCTCCAATGAAGAGTCGGGAGCAGTTGAAACAGGTGGGAGAGTATCTGAAAGAGAAGTATCAAATCGACTTTTTTGCACCAGATTATCGGAAAAAGGGAGGCACCCAAGCCCAACAACTTTTTGCCAAAGAGTTGGAAGTTTACCGGCAAGATTATTGCGGGTGCATTTACGGACTTTGGAACCAAAAAAAGGAGTTGGCAATTGTCGACCTCTCCTCTCCGGTGGGTGGGGAGACCCTCCCGGGGAGTGTGGAGGAGAGATTGGAGCTCTACCGATGGCGGTTGGAGTTGGAGGAGGCGGGAGTCCCCTACAAAATCCGAAAGGAGGAGTTTTTAAATTATCGACTCCTCCGGGGCGGGGTAAAACGGCGGAAACCGGGAGAGAAGAGTTGGAAGGGAATTCCAACTTTTATCCTCTTCTACTCCCATTTACCCCGTCCAATACGGGGGGAGATTGTGGGGGGAAGGGGAGGAGTGGGAGAGTTTAACCGGAAAGGGATTCTCTTTCTGGATTTGGAGGAGTTCAATCGGCTCACCTCCCTCAATTACTCCACAATTTGGGAGCTTTACCAGACTCCCCCCCATTGGAAAACCCAGTTGAGATTGAGGGAAAAACTCTTCTCCTCCCCCTACTCCCTCTCCCCGGTTGTAGTGGTTGAAAAAATTGAAACAGGTTACCGGTATCAAATTGAAATTGAGTCGAAACTTTTCCCCGACACCCGGGAGGAGTTGGTTATAATTCCCCAAAACTCCAAAGGAGCCGACAATGGCAGAGGATATTTTGAAAATAGGGAAGTATCAGTTTAAAAGCCGATTGATTGTAGGAAGCGGAAAATACCCCGATTTTAAAACCACCCGGGAGGCAACTTTAGCCAGTGGGGCGGAGCTTATCACCGTTGCAGTCCGGCGGGTCAATATCCTCAACCCCGATGAGGAGAATTTGATGGACTATTTTAAAGATACCAATGTAAAAATCCTCCCCAACTCCGCCGGGTGCACCACCGCAGAGGAGGCAATTACCCTCTTCCGACTGGTGCGGGAGGCAACCGGTATCGATTTAATCAAATTGGAGGTTATTGGGGATACCCAAAAAACCCTCTACCCCGATGTAATTGAAACTTTGAAAGCGTGTGAAGTTTTGGCAAAAGAGGGGTTTGTGGTAATGGCTTACACCAACGACGACCCAATTATTGCCAAAAGATTGGAAAACGCCGGGGCAGCGGCGGTAATGCCTTTGGCAGCCCCAATCGGGAGCGGATTGGGGGTTCAAAACCGCTACAATGTGGTGTTTGTAAAAGAGGCGGTAAATGTGCCGGTAATTGTAGACGCCGGAATAGGCACCGCCAGTGATGCCACCATTGTAATGGAGTTGGGGGCAGATGGGGTTTTAACCAATACCGCAATTGCCCAAGCCAAAGACCCGGTTAAAATGGCGGAGGCAATGAAATATGGGGTAATTGCCGGAAGAATGGCTTACAAGGCGGGACGGATTCCCAAAAAACCCTACGCCACCGCTTCCTCCCCAACTGAAGGTATGATTCAGTTTTAATCTCTTCTTTCCTCCCCTTTTGGGGAAAGGGCAGAAATTAAAGGAAAAAAAATTTAGCTTCCCAATTTCTCTCTTTTTTAATTTGTTTTCCGGTAAAAGTGGCAGGGAAATAGATGAAGTAATATTTCTCCTTTACTTTTTTCATTTTTCCAGTCGAGGTTGAAAAAAAGAATAAGAGGAGTTTTTATTTTTTCTTTCCTGAATAAAAAAAGAAAATCTATTTACCGGTGAAAGACCGGTTGGAATTTTCCCATACTGGGAGTCAAATACCCCTCTTCTACCATAATTTCTACAATTTTCCGGAAAAGGGGCACGGCGGTTTGGGAGGCGAAATATTTTCCACTTCCTACCCGGAAAAAGGTAACTCCGATTGTATATCTCTCCCCTTTCTGGTCGTTGGCAAATCCAAAAAAGGAGCTATTATACCAGTCCAAATATCCCCGTTTTCCGGCGGAAATGTGGGCTGTTCCGGTTTTTCCGGCGATATAGAGTCCGGGAAAGTAAGCTTTTCGACCAGTTCCCCGGAGGACAACATCTCTCAATACACTTAAAACATAATTGGAAGTGGTGGGGCTCAAAATTTGAACAGGGGAAGGGGCGGGAGAGGGGGCAATTCGGGGGGTCAAAAGATAACCGCCATTATTGAAGGCGTTATATGCCCGGAGAAGTTCCATAAAAGAGACCCGGAGTCCATATCCGTAGGCGGTGGTAGTCCGATAGATAGGGGCTTCATATTTGGAGGCGGGAAGGAGAAAGCCCCCTTTTTCATATGCCAAATCGATGCCGGTAGGGGCATTGAATCCAAATTTTACAAGCCAATTGTAGAAGGTTTCCCCGTCCAGTCGGAGAACCAATTTGGAGATTCCGATGTTACTGGAGTGGACAACTATATCCCGGGGGGTTAAATAGACAAAAGGTTCATCGTCCAGAATCGGTTTTTTTCTCCATCGGGGTTTCCAGCGTCCCCGGTTTACATAAATTTTTTCCCCGGGGCGAATTAAACCAGATTCCCAAAGAATGGCAAAGGTTATTGGTTTCATTACAGACCCCGGTTCGTAAAGGCGACGGATTACAGAAGGGGAAAGATTGGGGATATCCTCTTTTCTAATATGATTGGGGTCATATCGGTTGGTGGTTGCCAAAGCTATCACTTTTCCGGTGCGACTATCGATAACTCCTGCCACAATTTCGGAAACATTATACTCCCGTTTTGTCCTATCAAGGAGTTGTTCCAATCTCTTTTGGAGAATTAAATTGATATTGAGGCTCAAATCTTCTCCATTGAGGGGGAGGTGGATTTGGGAAGAGCCGTCATAAATCACATTTCCAATTACATCTCTATACCCGGAAATTACCCCATCTTTCCGGGGTTTAAGGGAGTAATTGTAGTAGGCTTCCAATCCCTCCATTCCCTTTTTTTTACTCCGATTGTAGAAACCCAAAATCGGCTCCAATAGGTCTTGATAAGGGTAAATTCTCTCAATCCGGGGAGAGACAATCTCATATCCCATTCTATACCCCAACCGATTACTCCGGAAAACCCGGTTTTTATCCAAAACCCTCCGGAGATAGAGGAGGTCTTTCCTTCCCCGTTCATCTACCTCTGCAATTTTTACCCGATGGTTGGCTTCCAATTTTTTGGAGAGGAGTTGGGGGTCAACTCCGGTGTAACTGGAAAAGAGTTGGACAAAAAAGTCCTTTTTTTCTGGAACCAGATATCGGGGATTGATATAGACATCATAAATTAGTCGGGTATAGGCTATTCGGTTCTGTTTCCAGCGGACACTACCTCTAATTCCCTTTTGGACAACTTTTATTTTGGGCACAAAGTAATTGGGAGGAGGTGTCAACGCAAAATGGAGAAGCACCACTCCTGCTATCGCTCCCAACAGAAGGAACAGAACAAAAAAGAAGATAAGTAAAGGTTTCCGGGAGTTCAACTATCCCCTTTCTTCACAGAATTGGGTAAAATTTTACCCAAAAAGGGAGTAGTTGCAAAAGATAGATTTCTACCTTTTTGGGATAGTTGTAATTATAATGGGGATAGGTTTAATAGCCTCCTACTCTCTTCCAATTTACTTTGAATATATCAAAGATCTTCCCAGTGATTACTTTTTTATGAAAGAGTTGGCTTTTACAGGGGTTTCTTTAATTTTAATGTTTATTCTGGCTTTGATGAATCCCCGGGTTGCAGTGCCCTTTTTCGGGACAATTCTTTTGATAATTCCCCTTTTGGTAATTTTTATTATGCCCTTCCTTCCCCCCTCTTTGGTGCCGGTTATCAACGGAGCCAAAAGATGGATTAAAATTTTTGGATTAAAAGTTGCTCCAGTGGAGTTTTTTAAGATAGGTTTTATCTTCTTTTTGGCGTGGTCCTTCAATCGGAAAATTGAAAAAAAAGAGCGGTTTGTAGATGAGTTGAAGATGATTTTCCCCTATTTGGGGGTATTGTTGGTTGTGGCAATTTTTGTGGTTTTTGTCCAATCCGATTTGGGGCAAATTATCCTTTTAACTGGAGTCCTTTTTACAATGCTTCTGATGGCGGGGGGGAGTTTTAGAATTATTGGGACAATTTTTGCCTTTGGGTGGCTACTTTTGGCTTTGGCAATTTTAACCTCCCCATATCGGTATGAGCGATTGGAGGGGTGGCTTCAAATGGTGAGGAGAAACTTTGTAACCGACTCCAATTTAACCAGTCCGGTGGTTGTGCAAACCAAATATCAACAAGTTGCCAACTCTCTCAATGGAATTTACCACGGGGGGTTATTTGGACAAGGTTTGGGAAATGGAATTTTCAAATTGGGATTTATAAATGATGTCCATACTGACTTTGTAATAGCCGGTTTGGCGGAAGAGATAGGGGTAATTGGTATAATAGGAATAATTTTCCTCTTTATCCTCCTCCTTTGGAGAATCTATCGGACGGCTTATCGGGTGGAGGAGGAGAATCGGGTTTTATCCCTCTTTGCCTTTGGGATTGGAACTTTAATAATGCTCCAATTCTTTTTAAATATATTTGGTATTACTTCCGTAATTCCCTTAAAGGGAATTCCAATCCCCTTTATCAGTTACGGAGGAAGTTCAGAAATAGCTTTGGCAATTGGAATAGGTCTGGTATTGGCGATTAGTAAATTAAGGAGGGAATAAAATATGGTTTGTATTACAGGGGGAGGAACCGGAGGGCATCTCCGGATTGTCTCCGTGCTCCGGGAAGAATTGAACAAATTGGGGATTAAACCCATCTACATTGGCTCTATCCACGGCAAAGATAGGGAATGGGTTGGTGAAAATCCAGAAGGGTGGACTGCCACCTATTTCTTGGATAGTAGGGGAGTGGTCAATCAAAAGGGCTTAAAGAGGATTGAAGCGGTGAGAAATATTCTCCGGGAGAGTAAAAAAGCAGTGCAACTGATGGATAAACACAATGTTCAGAAGGTTATTTCGGTGGGGGGATATAGTGCTGCCCCCGCCTCCTTTGGAGCAGTTACCACCCCCGATAGGGAACTCTATATCCACGAACAGAATTCAATTTTGGGAAGATTAAATCAAGTATTGGAACCCTTTGCTGTTCGGCTTTTCAACTCTTTTTTTGGGAAAGACCCCTATCCGGTAGATGAATCCTTTTTTACCTATGCCCGAACCCGGAAAAAGTTGGAAAAAATTATCTTTTTGGGGGGGAGTCAGGGTGCCCACGCCATCAATCAAATAGCCCTCCAGATGGCACCTTATCTTCGGAATGCAGGGATTGAAATTATCCACCAAACCGGAGCAAGGGACTTTAAATTTGTAAAGGAAAGATACGAAAAAATGGGGATAGAAGCGGAAATTTTTTCATTTACCCACCACCTCCCCGAAAAACTCCACAAAGCCGATTTGGCTATCTCCCGGGCAGGGGCTTCTACCCTTTGGGAGTTGGTCAGTAATGGACTCCCTACAATTTTTGTCCCTTACCCCTACGCGGCAGGAAACCATCAATATTTCAACGCCCACTATTTGGAAGAGCGGGGACTTGCCAAAATTATGAAGGAGGAGGAGTTTGAAGTGGGAAAACTCCTCAATTTGGTTGAAGAGATTGGGCGTCAATTGGAGCCTATTTCAGTTGAACTCCAAAAAATGAATACCCCCAAAGGGGGAGAGCAGATAGTTAAAGAGATACTCCTTTACACTCCTCCCCCCTCTCTAACCAAAAGGGTTACCCTCTGGGACCTCCTCCTCCGGTGGGTGAGAAATAAGTAATAAATAGCAGATAGGGATTCCTATAGATGAGATGTGGAATTTTCGATAGTGGGGTAGGGGGACTCACCGTTGCCGGGGAAATTTATCGGGCAAACATTTTCCGAGAGATTGTATATTATGGAGATACTGCCCGGGTTCCCTATGGAAATAGAAATGAGAGCACTATAATCCGCTACTCTCTGGAGGCGTTGGAGTTTTTGAAAAATTTCGATATTGATATGTTGGTGGTAGCCTGTAATAGTGCCAGTGCGTGGGCTCTGGAGGAGTTGAGAAAAGAAGCAGATTTTCCAGTAATAGGAGTAATTGAAGCGGGAGTAGAGGGGGTCAAATCCCTTCCCACCTCAACCAAACTACTTTTGACCGGAACCCGGGCAACTATCACTTCCCAAATCTATCAAAGGGAGTTGAAAAAGGCAGGATACCACAATCTTATCTCCCGGGCTACTCCCCTGTTTGTCCCTTTTGTGGAAGAGGGGATTTGGAGTGGCTCTCTGATTGAAGGGGTTTTTGAACACTACTTCCATTCTCTACCCCGGGAAGAGATTGGAGGAGTTATTTTGGGATGCACCCATTACCCATTTCTTTCGGAAGTTTTCCGGAA
>PUXY01000155.1 GCA_009659955.1 Campylobacterota bacterium
CCCTTGACCCCAATCAATGAAGGGGGAGGGGGAAGTGGTTAAAATGGGATTAACTTTTACCAACCAGAAAGGAGATTTACAGATGTTTGGAATTTTTGGAGGCGGAAACAATAAAAATCAGAAAGAGAGTTGCGAATTGCCATTTCTCTGTTGGCAGTGTGAAATGAGTGCCCCCAATGGGTGTGGTGCCCACGGGGAGAGCAAAGGGGTTTGTGGAAAAACTGCGACCAAAGCTCGGCTTCAAGATATTTTAACCTATGGACTCCGGGGGTTGGCTGCGTATCGGGAGCACGCCCGGGAGTTGATGGACGAAAATAGTGCCGAAGACCGGGCTCGGTTGATGGAGTTGGACGATGTAACTGCCGAAACCCTCTATTTCACCCTCACCAATGTTAACTTTAACTTTGATGAGCACATTGCCCAATTGATGAAAGTTGGAAATGCGGGGGTCAAAGTTATGGACTTTTTGAGCGACCTCCACACCCGGCGGTTGGGGGTTCCTGCACCGGTTGAGGTAACCCAAAACAAAGCCAGTGGAAAGGGGATTTTGGTTTCCGGGCACAATTTGGATATGTTGGAAAAACTCCTCCAACGGATTGCGGAGCGGGGGCTTTCCGATAAAATTGGAGTCTACACCCATTCCGAAATGTTGCCTGCCCACGCTTATCCCCATTTGAAAAAGTATCGGGCATTGAAAGGGAATATCGGGAAAGCGTGGTATGACCAAACCGATATCTTCTCCAAATGGAACGGAACCTGTGTGGTAAACACCAACTGCATCGTGCCACCGGAAAAGTCTCCAAAAGTGAAAAACTATATCGACCGGCTCTACACCTACAAAGTGGTGGGTATCGATGGAGCCAAAAAGATTGAAAACGACAATTTCGATCCATTGATTGACCACACCCTCCAGTTGCCAGATATTGAAGGGTTTGATAGTGATGAAAAAATTGTAACCGGACACCACTACAAAACCGTTTTGGAGGCGTATGGGGCAAAAGTTTTGGACGCCATCAAAGCCGGCAAACTGCAACGGGTTTGGGTAATTGCCGGGTGTGATGCCCCCGGACGGAGTCGGAACTATTTCCGGGAGTTGGCTTTGGCAGTGCCCCAAAACCATCTGATTATTACCTCCAGTTGTGGTAAATTCCGGTTCAATGATGTGGATTTTGGGGTAATTCCCGGAACCGATATTCCCCGGTATATCGACTTGGGACAATGTAACGATAGTAACGGAGCGGTTCATATCGCTTTGGCAGTGGCAAAGGCGTTGGGAATTGAGGATATCAATGAGCTTCCGGTCTCCATTGCTTTGATGTGGATGGAGCAAAAAGCGATTATTATTCTCTTGGCACTTTTGAGCTTGGGAATTAAAGATATTTACATTGGACCCCGGGCTCCCCAATTTGTAAACGATGAAATTTACAACTTCTTGGCTCAAACTTTCAATCTGAAAGTTATTAGCGGAGATTTCAAAAAAGATTTCCAAAAAGAGTTGGGGGCGTAATTTAGCCCTCCTCTTGTTTGGGGAGGGGTGAAAAGTGGAAGGTAAAACCCCAAAATTACGCACGCCGGAAGTTTGATAAAGGTAGAATAGAAAAAAAAGATGGAAGAGGGGAGGTAGAGGTGGGAAAAATTGGGAGTTTTATTATTTATTACACGGGAGTTTTCCATTTTGCCAATTTATCGGTGGTTAATCGATATCGGTAGATATACTTATTTGGAGCTATTTGTGTCAATAATCACTCCGGAGTTACTATTTGGTTTAGGTTATTTAAATTGGATTTCCAGTAAGTTATAAATGGGCATCTGTATCTGCTTCGGGAGGGAGTTTGGAAGGTCGACGGGATAGAGAGAAGGAGTAAGGGAACAAACCCCACTTTTTAAAAGAGAGCCACCTTGAGTATTTGGTAGTGAAATTGGGTCACCCCACGCCAGTAGAGCCAAAACCCAGTCTATTGTATCGCATCGATTACTCTTCCGCCATCCAACGCCACCTTCCCCCTCTACCTCCCCCCTTCTATCTGGAAAGAGATGGGTGTAAATTGAAGTTTCTCCTTTGCATTATTTTCCCCGATTGATACTTTTCTTCTTGCTTCAATAAATCTGGTTTTTTCTATCCCTCTCTCCCGTCGATAGTAAAAAGATTTAAGAATTATTCTCCTTTTGTTACTCCCTTTGGCAAAATACCCTTCTCCCCCCTTTGATAGGGAGAATAAAGAAGAGATTTTCCGGAATGTGGTAATATATCCCCCGCAATTGGGAAAATTTCCAGTTAATCTCTTTTAAGGGGACAGAATGGATAAAGGTTTGGTGGTATTTGATTTCGACTCCACTTTGATGGACGGAGAAACAATAGAGTTTTTGGCAGAGCCTTTGGGATTACAGGAGAAGGTGGCTCAAATTACCCGGGAAGCGATGGAGGGAAAAATAGATTTTTTTGAGAGTTTGATAAAGAGGGTGGAGCTTTTGAAGGGGCTCAAAGTTGAAGAGGTTGATAATATCTGCCAAAATCTTCCCTTTATGAAAGGGGCAAAAGAGACTATTGGGCAGTTGAAAAAGGGAGGATATCGGGTTCTCTGTTTCAGTGGAGGATTCCGGAATGCAACCTCCTTTGCCCGGGAAGCGTTGGGGTTTGATGCCGATTTTTCCAATATTCTCCATTCCAAAAATGGAGTTTTAACCGGAAAAGTGGGAGGGGAAATGATGTTCAACAACTCCAAAGGAGACCTTTTAAGGCGACTCCAACAGGTATTGGGTATATCGGAGGCAAACACAATCGCAATTGGAGATGGGGCAAATGATTTGAGTATGTTTCAATATGCCGGAGTTAAAATAGCTTTCCGGGCAAAACCGATTTTGAAAAGTTCAGCCGATTACAAAATAGAGAAAAAGGATTTGAGAGAAGTGTTGGAAATTTTATCCAAAATAGGGAGGTTATAATGGAGTTTATTCCAAAATATTATACCCACACCCTTTCCAATGGACTGGAATTGGTGGCAATTCCTTTAAATCGGGGCTCTAAAGTTATCTCTACCAATCTCTATGTAAAAGCGGGGAGTCGGAATGAGGTTTTGGGAAAGACTGGAATTGCCCATATGTTGGAGCATATGAGCTTTAAAAGCACCACCCATTTGAAAGAGGGGGAGTTTGATCAAATTGTCAAATCGGTGGGAGGGGTCGATAACGCCGCCACCAGTTTCGATTACACCCACTTTTTTATCCGAAGTGCCAATATGCACCTGCCAACCGCTTTGAGACTTCTCCGGGAGATTCTGGGAGATTTGGCTTTGAAAGATGAGGAGTTCCAACGGGAAAGGAAAGTAGTTTATGAAGAGCGACTTTGGCGGGTGGATAATAACCCCTTTGGATATGCCTACTTTAGACTTTTCAATAATGCCTACATTTATCACCCCTACCACTGGACTCCTATCGGTTTTAAAGAGGATATTCTCAACTGGACAATAGAAGATATTAGGGAGTTTTATCACACCTATTATGTTCCCAACAATAGTTTTCTATTGGTTGCCGGGGATATAGAGCCCGATTTCTTTTTCAAAGAGGCGGAAAAATGGTTTGGAGATTGCCACCCCCGCCCCCATCTCCCCCATCTCCATCAAAAGGAGCCTCCACTGGACGGAGACAAAATAGTTAAAATTGAACGGGAAAGTAAATCTAAATTGTTTATAATCGCCTTCCCAGTTCCCCCTTTCAACCACCCGGATATACTACTTTTAGATGTTACCAGTGACCTTTTGACCGGGGGAAAAAGTGGTCGTCTAATTCAAGAATTTTTCTATAAAAGAAAAATGGTGAGCAATATCTCCTCCTATGTTACCGATTTGAAAGATGGAGGACTTTTTATTATAAACGGAGTTTGCAACCGGGACCAAGACCCGTTGAAAGTGGCGGAAGAAGTAAAAAAATTTGTCCAAAATTACACACCCACTTCAAAAGAAATGGAGAAAATCAGACTCAATAACCAATACGACTTCCTCCACGCCTTTGAAACCAGTAGCGGAACTGCCTCCATCTTCGGCTCCTATCTGGCAAAGGGGGATTTGAAACCAATGCTTACCTATTACGACCGGGTAGAAAAACTGCAACCCAGTGATATTGGGAAGGTAAAGGATTACTTTGCGAAGAGTATCAATATTCTACTTTATCCTACTACTTCTCATAGGGGAGGTAAGTAAAGGCTCGTGGGATTACAATCCCCGGGTAAACTATGAAAAATACCCCTTTTTCCTCTTTTCCTACCGCAAAAAGAGTAAATGGCTCTTCAATCCCATTCTCTTTGACCCCAAAATTCCCAAAAGATACAATGGATACGCACTGGGTAACCGATTTAGAAATAAAAACTACTCTTTTTATGTCCTTTTCAACTCCCTCCATTACCTCAACAAAATGACCTTTGCCCTTCTATTCCGATTCAATCGCCTCTATCCCCAACCCCCCTATCCCTATTTTGAAAATTTTTTGGCTTATCTCTATTTGAAATTCCATATTACCCTATACCCTGCCCGGAAAAGTCCCCTTTGGGGTGAGATTGATAGGGGGAGCCGATTTTTAATTTCAGATGCCATCAAAATTTACAAATGGGCTAAACAGATGAGTTGGAGGAGAGATTATCGCTCACTGGCGTGGGCTATCGGTGCCCTTTGCCAAAGGGAGCTTTTAATGATTAGAATTATCGCCTCCAATCCCCAATGTGGATGCTACCCCTTCCTTGCCAACACCTACCGCTACCTCTGGTATTACTGCTACCCTTTCTGGGAGGTAAGGTAGATGTTTCTTTTAAAAAGGGAAAAAGAGGGGGAAAAGTGCTATTTCCCCTTAAACTCTCCATAGTTGAGGTATTTTTCAAAGCGTTGTTGGAGGAGTTGTTCCAGTGGTAAAGCGGAGAGTTCGTCCAGTTTTTGGAGGAAGTAGTTTTTAATGTTTTGGGCGGTGGTTTGATAATCCCGGTGGGCTCCCTCTTTGGGTTCGTCGATAATATCGTCGATAAGTCCCAATTTTTTCAATTCTTCGGCGGAAATTTTCAGGGCTTTTGTGGCACTTTCGACCTTTTTATTATCCCCCCACAAAATGGCGGCACACCCTTCGGGGGAGATTACGCTAAATACGGAGTATTTGAGCATAGCGAACCGGTCTACTACCCCCAATGCCAAAGCTCCTCCGCTCCCCCCTTCTCCAATAACCACGGCAATTGTGGGAACTTTAAGGCGGGAGAGTTCAAAGAGGTTCCGGGCGATAGCTTCGCTTTGTCCCCTCTCTTCCGCTCCGATGCCGGGGAAGGCTCCGGCGGTATCGATTAAAAAGAGGACAGGTAGTTTAAATTTTTCTGCCATTTTGGCAATTCGGAGGGCTTTCCGATACCCTTCCGGGTGGGGCATTCCAAAATTCCGTTTAATTTTATCTTTGGTATCTCTTCCCCGCTCTTCTCCGATAACTACCGCCTCTTTTCCTCCGATTCGACCGATAAAGGCGACGATAGCTTTATCATCGGCAAAGTGGCGGTCGCCGTGGAGTTCATACTTCTCTTCCATTATAAGATTGATAATATCCAGAGAGTGGGGTCGGTCTGGGTGGCGGGCAAGTTGGAGTTTTTGATAGGGGGTCAAGGAGGAGAAGGTCTTTTCTATCTCCTTTTTCAACTCTTTCTGGAGGGTTTCAACTGCCGGTTGGTCGTTTTTCAGTTTTGCTACTTCAATCTGCTCTTTGAGCTCCTCAATCCGTTTTTCAAAGGGGAGGATTGCCATTGGTTAAACCTTTTTAAAGATTACAACCCCGTTGGTGCCCCCGAAACCGAAAGAGTTGCTCATTACATAGTTGAGGTCTGCTTCCCGGGCGTGATTGGGCACATAATCCAAATCGCAGTCGGGGTCGGGGTTTTCATAGTTGATGGTTGGGGGAATTATACCCCTTTCCATTGCCATCAAAGAGATAACCGCTTCAATTGCCCCCGCTGCTCCCAAGCAGTGTCCGGTCGCCCCTTTGGTAGAGCTAACTGGAGGGCAGTTCTCTTTACCTCCAAAAACTTTTTTAATTGCCATTGTTTCGTAAAGGTCATTATATTTGGTGGAGGTTCCGTGGGCGTTGATATAGTCGATTTTGGGACGCCCTGCCATTTCCAGAGCCATTTTCATTGCCCTATAGGCTCCTTCCCCTTCAGGGGCGGGGGTGGTAATGTGGTGGGCATCTCCACTCTCCCCTACTCCCACAATTTCCCCATAAATTTTAGCTCCCCGGGCGACGGCGTCTTCATATTTTTCCACAATCAAACAGGCTCCCCCTTCTCCGATAACAAATCCATCTCTATCCCGGTCAAAGGGGCGGGAGGCTTTTTCCGGCTCATCGTTCCGGGTGGAGAGGGCTTTCATTGCGGAAAATCCCCCAACTCCAATTTCGCAAATAGCCGCCTCCCCGGCAATTACCATCATTTTATCCGCCATACCCATTTTAATAGTCTTATAGGCGGTGATTAGGGCGTGGGTGCCCGCCGCACAGGCGGTTACATCGGAGAGGTTGGGTCCCTTCAGGTTCCATCGGATTGAGGCAAAGCCCCCCAACATATTTACCAAACAAGCGGGGATAAAAAAGGGGGAGATTCGCCGGGGTCCCCGGGTAGAGCAGATAATAGAGGCTTGTTGGATTGTGGAGAGTCCTCCAATTCCGGAGGCGGCTACAACCCCAAACCGCTCCGGATTGTAGTCGTCGGAGGTGAGTCCGGAGTCTTCAAACGCCTCTTTTCCGGCTCCAATCCCCAATTGGATAAACCGGTCGGCTTTCCGGGCGTCCCGGGGGTCCATCACTTTTTTAGGGTCAAATCCTTTCACCTCCCCCGCCACTTGGGAGGCGAAATTGGTTGGGTCAAAGTGGGTAATTCTCCCTATTCCGGTTTTTCCTTCAATAATATTATTAAACGCCTCTTCCCTATTGAGACCAACGGCGTTTATCATTCCTATACCAGTTACCACTATTCTCAAACTCTCTCCTTTTGAATACGGGTTTCTCTTTCCCCTTTCCCAATTTTCCGACTATCAACTCTCTGTCGGAGGAGAAAAATCTCTTCTTATCTTAAAATAATTTGAATAGAGGGAATAAATTTCTAAACTCTTTGGGAAATTTATAGATTTGGAGTTTACCCCCCTTTTTTAAAACTCCCTCTTTTTTACCCTTCCCCTTGCCCCAACTCCCCAAAATAGAGTTTTACACCTACTTCAGATGCTCCTTAATGTAGTTTACAACATCTTGCACGGTTTGCATCTTTTCCGCTTCACTATCGGGAATTTCGATTTGGAACTTCTCTTCCAAAGACATCATCAACTCCACAATATCGAGGCTATCGGCTCCCAAATCTTCCACAAATTTGGATTCAGGTTTAATCTCCTCTTCGCTGATGTTCAGTTGCTCTTTTATAATTTTTTTAACTTCTTCAAAAATTTCGGCCATTGCTGGTCTCCTTTCAATTTTTCCGCTATTTTACCATAAAGGGGAAAAAGTAAAGGGAAATGAAATGGTAAAATTGCACGAAAAAGGGATTGCCTTTGAAAATGGAAACAGGCATCGCCCGTTTCCAAACCCCCCTATATTTGGAGAGTGGGAGGATTCTGGAACCGTGGCAAATTGCATATGAGACCTACGGCACCCTCAACCGGGACAAATCCAATGTGGTTTTGGTTACCCACGCTTTAACCGGCTCCCACCACGCCGCCGGACTCTATCCCGGAGACCGGAAACCGGGGTGGTGGGATAAAATGATAGGGGAAGGGAAACCGATTGACACCCGGAAATATTTTGTAATTGCCACCAATGTAATTGGAAGTTGTTTCGGCTCCACCTCCCCCACTTCTCCAATCTACCCCGGCAGTGATGAGGAGTATCGGCTCAAATTTCCGGTAATTACTATCCGGGATATGGTCAGAGCCCAAAAAATCTTTTTGGAGAGACACTTCAATCTCCGCTCAATCCGGGCGGTTATCGGGGGAAGTATGGGGGGAATGCAAGCCCTCCGGTTTGCCGTCGATTTTCCCGGGTTTGTGGAAAAGGTGATTCCAATGGCAACCACCTACCAAACCCGCCCTTTTGTAATTGCAATAAATAAAACGATGATAGAGGCAATTAGGGCAGACCAGAGATTTAAAAATGGATATTACGACCGGGAGGAGATAAAACGGAATGGACTCCCGGGACTTGCCACCGCCAGAATGATTGGGTATCTCAATTACCTCTCTCCCACCACCTTCGATAAAAAATTTGGGCGGAGTTATGTAAAAACCGACGGACATTTTGAACTTTTTGGGCGTTTTCAAGTGGAGAATTACCTTGAATACAACGGCTACAATTTCCCCAAATGGTTCGACCCTTTAAGTTATATCTATCTCCTCAAAGCCATCTCCCTTTTTGATATTGCCCGGGGCTTTTCATCGGTGGAAGAGGCGTTTCGGCAGATTGAAGACCCAATCTATCTGATCTCCTTTACCGGAGATACCTTATTTTTCCCCGAGGAGATGGAGGAGATTGAAGAGTGGTTGAAAAAATTGGAAAAACCGGTAAAACATTTTAAAATCGATTCCGATTATGGACACGATAGTTTTTTGGTGGAAGTGGAAAAGTTTGGGAATATTGTCGCCGATATTTTGGCAGGGCAGATTTGAAAAAAAGTGGTTAAAGAGTGTTCGGCACCACTGGAGGCGGAAGGAAGAGGAAAAGGGAAGTGGAAGAGGAAAGAGGGGAAAAATATTGGGAAAGAAAGGGAGAAGGGAAAGAGAGTGGGAAGAAAGAAAATAGAAAGAAAATAGATTGAAAGGGAGAAGGGAACGGGGGTAGAGCCCCGGAAATTACACACTCCGGCAAGTTGGGGAGAGTTTGGAAGAAAAAAGGGAGAAAAATGAAAGAAATAGAGTCAAAAAAGCCAAATTTTTTACCTCTTTTCTCCCTTTAGAAGAGATTTTTAAATACAATCTAAATAAGAAATAAAATAGGTTTTCCGGAAAAGGAAACCTAAAACTCCCCTTCGAAAATAAACTTTACCGGAAAAGGAGTCAAAAAATGGAAAGTTTT
>PUXY01000156.1 GCA_009659955.1 Campylobacterota bacterium
CCGGCGTAAATTCCATATTGGGCACCAATTTGGGAGGCTTTGGAGTTACTAATCTCCAAAATTTTGGCTTTGACATAAACTTGTTGTTTGGGAATATCGAGGGCTTCTATAATGGTTTTTATCATCTCAATCTGTTTTAAACTCCCCACCAAAATCAGGGAGTTGGTCTCCTTGGAGGCGGTTACCGAAGGGGGATTCTTTTTAAATTTAACTTTGATAATGCTATTCAATACCTTTGCCACCTGTCCCGCATCGGAGTTTTTGAGGGTGATAATTTTGGTCAATTGACTGGGAGATTTGGGTTTTTTGTCCAATCGTCGGACTACCCGTCCCAATTTTGCCACCACTTTGGCATCTCCCACTATAATGATGGAGTTGGTATTTTCATCGGAGACAATTTTGTAGTGGTAAATCTTCTTATTGAAAAGCCCATTGGCAATATCGGTAATCTTTTTGTAAATTTTACCGGCGTCCCCATATTTGAGGGTAATAAACTCCATCGAATGTTTCCGTCGATTGTCCACCTTGGAGATAATCTCCCGAATCAACCGGATATTTTTGGGGTAGTCGGTTACTACCAGTAAATTTTTGGGCACATTGAGGACAATTTTTCCATATCTACTGACCAGATAATTGACCATTCCATAGGCATCACTGGCGGGAATATTTTTCAAAGGGATAATTGTGGTCTGCATTCCCAAAGTTGAAGAGCGGGAGGAGAGGGGAGGTGCCTCCTTCAACGCCTCCCGGCTCCGAACCACCTTTAACACATCTCCATCTTTTACAATCGTATACCCTTTACTTTTCAAAACACTCAAAAGAATATCGTAGACTTCACTCTCCTTTACCGGTTTTACCGAAATAAAATTGACCTTTCCCCGGATAGGGTAGGTTACCAAAATATTCTTTCCAGTAATTCGGGCAACCATTTTAATAAAATCCCCAATCTCCATATTTTGGAAATTGAGATTCACCTCTCCCCAGAGGAGGGAAGTGAGAAGAAGGAAAGGGAAAATTTTCCTATTCAATTTCATAATTTAACACCTTTATCTGATTGTTCCGTTGGATTGTAACCTGCAACTCCACCCCTCCCCCTTTCTGAAGCTCCCTATTTAAACTTTGATACACCTTCCACGCATCTTGGACGCTCTTTATCTCCACTCCATTGACCTCCAAAAGGGTATCCCCCTCCTTTAGCCCCAACTTTGCCAAAGGGGAGCCCGGTTTGAGATAGGTAACCTTAAACCCTTTGGGGGTTTGGGCAAATCGGACTACCTGCCATAAAAGTGCCGGGTTTTTTTGATATTTTTCTATCTCTTGCCGGGAGACTACTCCTCCGTTTACCTCTCCCCCCTCCTCCGGCACGGAGGTAAATTTACTGGACTTTTGGGGGAAAGTTAAAAAATATTTTTTACCCCCCTTTTCAAATACCGCCTCCATCTGTCTAATTTCCACCAATCGATAGCCGTCAATTGTGCCGTTGAGGTCTACAAAAAAGGTTTTTGCCCCCCTTTTTAAGACCACAAATCCCCGCCCCCGGTTTTGGTAAAGTCCGGTTAGTTTATAACTTTTCAAATCTCCCGAAGGGGAGGGGGAAGGGTGGCTCCCTCTTGCCACTCCAGTGGGAAAGAAGGGGCGTCGAATATCCAAAAAGAGAGAGGGAAGAGTTAGGGTCTTCCCTCCCCGGAGAGGTGGAAAATGGGGGAGAAAGAGCTCTCCTATCCCCCACCCGGCAAAGGCAATTCCCAACCCCACCCCCAAATAGAGTCCCCTTTTAAAAAGTGGTGTTAAATTCATACTCTTTCCCTCGCTTTTTCAAAAATCCCCGGAGAGATGGGGGAGGAGAAGAGAAGGCAATATCTACCCTTCTCCCCTTTAAATTAACCTTTCCCCGAAAGTTTTCTCCCCAAATCCAAAGGGTAAAGGGGAGAAAAGGGGTGTAGAAAAGTTTTACCCCTTTCAATTCCACCGCCGGAGTAGAAAGGGTAAAATCCCCCCTCAAATAGTTGACCAAAAGGAGAGGGTAGAGGACGACCTCCCCCACTTTTCCCATCTTTATCCCCTGATAGGAGATAACTCCGTCGGTAAGGCGAAGGGAGATGGGGGTAGAAGTTAAATTTCCCTCAATTTTAAGGGAGGGAACTATCTCCTCCACCTTATAAAATAGAAATTTTTTTGGCATAAAAAGCACTGCCCCAATGTAGAGTCCCAAAAGGATTAAAACTCCCCGTTTTACCACTTTTCCACCTCCATTGAAATCCAAATAGACCCGTTTTTCTCCATTATTTCGAATCTTTTGACCGGTGCCCGTTGGAGAAGATAGTTGACCCGCCCCAACTGGAGTCGATTGAGATTTTTACACTCAATTTTAATTACCCTCCCTGCCGGAGTCTGTTGGCAAAATTTGGGAATCCGATACCTCATCTTCCCTTTGAGAGCCTCTATTTCCGCCCCTTTCTCCAAAAGAGTTTGGGTATAGTGATACTCCCTCTCCAAATTTTTCCTCTTTTTCCACCAAAGAGTTCCAGAAAAAATAGTTACCACTACCGCCCCAACCCCAATCCCAATTACCCAATTTCTCCCTATCACTCCCACCCCTTCCAATTGGCTCTCCTCTCCCTTTTTCCGGAGAAATACTCCATTTTTTTATAACTCTTCCAATTCCATTGGTTTGATTCTCTGCTTGGGTCTATTTTTAAAAGCTCTCTCCACTTCTCCACTCTCTTTCCTTTTCCATTTCTATTCTTATTTTCCCTCTTTACTCTTCTCTTTTCAAATCTTTTTTCAAATTTTTTTCAAATCCCTTTCCCTCCCCTTTTCTCCACTTTTACCTCCACTGGAGGGTTGCCCGATAGGTGCCCTTTTCCAGTTGGGACTCTACAATTTTAAACTTGTGGGAGAGGAAGTAGGGGTTGAGGTTCCGGTGGGTGGTAACTTCTATTGTAAATCGGTTGGAATCGAAAGCGATTTTCCGGAAACTCTCCCCCGGTTTCAGGGGAGTTTTGGTAATAATTGCCAACCCTCTTTTCCAGTGGAGTTGGGAATTCCACTTTTGTCGGAGTTCTTCCAAAATTGCCTCCAGTTGGAAGGTGGTGGAGGGGAGGTGGTGGCGGGTCAAATAGGCACTCCTCTCCGCCTCCAACCTTTTCAGTTGTTGGGTATCCCCATACCACCGGACAAGAAACCCCAGATTGAAAAGGAGAAAAATTCCCAATGCTGGAATTAAAACTCTTTTATCTATCTCCAATCGGTTAAAAAGGGGGAAAGTTTTGGGAGAGAGCTCCAGTTGGGGGAGAATTTCGTCGACCGATGGACACTCCACCTTTCCCGGGAAACAGAAAATAAGATCATCTATCTTTTTGAGGGCGGTGTTGGAGTCTATTTTGAGGCAGTCGTAGGGGTAAAACTCAATCTGGGCTATCCTCACCGACCGGATAAATTTGGGGGGAATTTTCAGTTCCAGTTTCTTGGGGAAGGCAACGGCAAAGTAGCCATTATCCAATTTAAAAACATCGAAAATATAGCTCTCCCTCTCCAGTTTGAAAAGGGTGGGTGCTATTTCCCGGGCATCTTTCAACTTTTTTATCGGTATTTCTATCTTTTTTATCCAGTAAAAGTGGGGGGAGAGAATCACATCTACCGGCTCATTTATCTCCTGATTGAAGGAGTTAGTATAGAGAATCCGCTTCAACCTCCAACACCTTTCGGGTTTTGAAATCGTAAAGTAGTTTTAACCGGTTGTTCCGATAACTTATCTTTACCCAAATGTAAAAATGGGGACTTTTGGGGGTTATTATAGTAAAGTTTTTCTCCCCCCCTTCCCGATTGAATCGGGTAAAAATGGGGTCTGGGTTGTAGAGTTGGGTAATGGTAAAGTTGAAATACTCCTTCCACGGCACCTTTTCCACCGAATTATCTCCGGTTTCTCTCTGGTAAACCTTCAAAATCTGCCGAAACTGCTCCCAATTGTAGACTGCCCCATTTTGGAAAAGGGGATCCTTTTTTCCAATCTCACTCCCCTCCAACCGGGAAATGGAGTCGGAATCGATAGTATCGAGAATTAGAGCTTTCAAAAGAGGGAGGTCTTCTATTCCATACTTTTCCCCCAAATAGTCGAAAAAGTGGTCAATTGTGGAATTTATCTCCCCTTTGGCGGTGAGGTAGTCGTTGAGATTGAGGGTCTGAACCGGGGAAATTTCTATTGTGGCTTTAAATTCCCCATCGGGGGAGGAGATGGGAAAAGTTAAAGGGAGTTGTTCAAAAAATGAAAGATTGGTTTCCACCTTTCCCAATCCCCCTATTAAATCCTCAATCAAAGCCCCGTTTTGGGGAATAAAAGTGTAGTCCCGGGAAGTAATTTTTTGGTAAGATGTGGCAATTGAACCCACTATTCCGAAGGCTAAAATAAGAAAGGCTAAAGTTATAAATAAGACCAATCCTTTCTTCTTCATCGGGACCCACTTTTTGGGTAATTATATTGGAAAAGGGAGAAAAATGGCACGGAAGGGCTTCAGTCTATTGGAGTTGATGATTGTAATTATTATTTTGGGACTTATTGCCGGTTTGGTGGTTCCCAATATTATCGGTCAAGGGGAGAGGGCAAAGGAGAAACTGGTCTGCATTCAGATGAAAAACTTGAAAAACGCTCTGGATAGTTTCAAAGTGGAGGAGGGGAATTACCCCACTACCCAAGAGGGGCTAAAGGCTTTGATTGAAAATCCCAATCCCGAAAAGTATCCCAATTATCCCAAAAATGGGTTTCTCAACGATAAACGGCTCCCCAAAGACCCGTGGGGACACGACTATATTTATGTTAATGCCGGTGGAAATATCGATATTATCTCTCTGGGAGCCGACGGAAAAGAGGGGGGAAGTGGGGAAAATCGGGATATCCGCCTCTCCCAGTGTCAAAAGTGAAAAGGGGTTTTACTTTAATTGAACTGGTAATTGTTCTCCTTCTCCTCTCCCTTATCTCTTTTCTGGTAATCCGTCTCCCTTCCACTACAAAAATTTACACTTTTTCCCAAATCCGGCAACTTATTTACCCTACGGGGGAGTTCCAACTCTTTTCCGATGGACGGGCGGTGGTGGTTACCCCCCAAGGGAAAAGGGAAATCCGGTTCCGGAGGGAGAAATTTGAACTATTTACCCCCTTTCTCAAAAAGAAAAAATTTTCCAAACCCTATCTTTTCCGGTATAAAATGGTGCGGGGAGTGGGAGAGTGTGTAATAGTTAAAACCCCAACCAAAGTCTACTTTTTCAAACCCCTCCAGATAGAGACCTACTCCTCCCTCCAACAACTCCGGGATTATTACAACCGATTGGGAAGGGAAGTGGAAGGGGAATAGAAATAGAGAAAGCCTCCCCCATCAAGGGGACGAAACAATCTTAAAGTAATGGGAAGGAAGATAATTTTTCTATATTTAGGAGAAAAGGAAAAAAATGGAAAAAGAGAAGGTGCATCTCTTCAACTACTCTCCCTTTTTATCCCCCTCCCGCCGGGGATTCAGTTTGATAGAAGTGGTAATTGGAACTCTAATTTTTGCATTGGCTTCTACTATTTTTTTAAATTTTAGCTCCAATACCCTCAATCTCTATACCCATTACCAAAAACGGAACCAATTTATTCTGGCATCATCAGTAGTTTTTACCGAGGGAAGAGGGGGAGAGTTGGATCAACTCCTCTCAACTTTTCCTATCAATAATGATACTTTACGGCAACAACTGAAAAAATGGAAAATTGACCTGAAAAAAGGGGAACCCCAAACGGAGAAAGTGGAAAATTATCTCATCACCTCCCAGAAGTGGAAAGCCTTCAACTCTCTCCATTCTACTACCATCTATCGATTTAAAGTCAAAAGGGATAGAAGCGGAAGCCTTCTCCCCTTTTAACAGAATTTAATCCAAAAATTCAAGAGAATAGAAGAAAAGGGGGGAAAGGAAAATTAGAGATAGTTCAAAATTACCATTACCAAATAAATTACTCCCAACCACCCATTCATTTCAAAGAAGGCTTTGGGAATATTTTGGTAGCTCTCTTTTACCATTTGATGCTCTTTGTAGAGAATTACCGCAGAAATAATTACTGCCACCCAGCCCCAAAAGCCCAATCCAGCATAAGCGGTAAAGAGTGCCCAGAAAAGGACTGCCAAAATATGGAACATTTGGGCAACTATTAACGCCCCTTCCGCCCCAATTTTTGCCGGTAGAGAGTAGAGATTCTCTTTTCTGTCAAATTCCAAATCTTGAATTGAATAGATAATATCAAACCCTGCCACCCAAAACATTACCCCAATTCCCAAAAATACACTCCACGCCGGAATTGATTCTATAACCGCAATTGCACCGGCAATTGGAGCAAATCCAAGGGTCATTCCCAAAACCAAATGGACCATTGGGGTAAATCGTTTAAAGTAGCTATAACTCCAGAGGAACAGAAGAACGGGAATGGAGAGTTTAAAAGCCAAATGGTTGATAAGGTAAGCACTTCCGATAAAGAGAAGTCCACTTCCAATAATTGTGACCAACATATCGGTTTCATCAATCTCCCCAGTGGCAGTGGGGCGATTGGCAGTCCGGGGATTTTTCATATCGATAACCCTATCCAGATACCGATTTGCCATCATTGCAAAAGTTCGGGCACTTACCGCAGCTACCAATCCCAAAAGGAAAAGCCTCCACCCAAACCAACCTTGGGCAGCTACCACCATACCGATAAAAATAAAAGGGAGACTAAAAATTGTGTGCTCAAATTTTATAGCCTCCATCCACTTGCCCAATTTACCCATTGGAACCCCTTTCTTTATTGATTGATAAGTTAAATTGGATTGAATTTAGGGAATTATACTCTCCTTCCGGAAGGAACCAATTGGGAAAGGGAATAAAATGGCTCTTTTTCCCCCAAGATAGTAACCACACGGAACCGGCACCTTCCCCAGAGGAAACAGAAAGTAAAAAATTTGAAAAAAAGGGGGATTGTTTTGGAAGGGGAGAAAAAAAAGTGAGTAAAATTTTGGGAGTGTGTCCCAAAAAGGAGGGTGGCAATGGAAAAGGGAAGAGTAAATCGGAAAAGTCAAAGGGCTCAAAGGGGGGAAAATGGTAAAAGAGGGGAAAAGGAGAAGGGGAAGGGGAAAATTTTAAGGGTAGATGTGGAGGCTTTGAGCAAAAAGTATCCTATTTTTATTGGAGAGCTCCCCAAAATAGAGTTGAAAGGGAAAGTGGCGGTAATTACCAACCCCAAAGTTGGGGGACTCCATCTCTCCTATCTTCTCCAAAGATTGAAGGGAGATGAGGTCTATATTGTAACTCTCCCCGATGGGGAGGAGTATAAAAATTGGGAGAGTATCCAGTATGGGTTAGACCGGCTTTTTGACCATAAATTGGACAGGAATTCCACTTTAATCGCCTTTGGGGGAGGGGTAATAGGGGATATGACCGGCTTTTTAGCCTCCATTTTTCTCCGGGGAATTAAATTTATCCAAATCCCCACCACCCTTTTGGCAATGGTGGATAGTAGTGTAGGGGGAAAAACGGGAATTAATAATAGATTTGGAAAAAATTTGGTGGGGAGTTTCTATCAACCGGAGGTTGTCTATATCGATACCCACTTTCTCCAAACCCTCCCTCCCCGGGAGTTTAGGGCAGGAATGGCGGAAATTATCAAAATGGCGGTAATGTTTGACCGGGATTTTTTTGAAAAAATTGAGAGGGGGAGTATCTCCATTGAGGAGGCGATAAAAAGGGCGGTGGAGTTGAAGGCGTGGGTAGTATCGGAAGATGAAAAGGAGAGGGGAGTCCGGTCGGTGCTAAATTATGGACACACTTTCGGGCATGTGATAGAGAATTTGACCAACTATCGGAAATATCTCCACGGGGAAGCGGTGGCAATGGGGATTGCTATGGCCAACCGACTGGCAGAAAAAATGGGGCTTTTGACCCGGGAGGAGGGGGAGAGAATAGAAAATCTCCTCCGGCGGGAGGGACTCCCAACCTATTTCCCCGTGGAAGACCCGGAGGAGTTTTACTCCCACTTTTTTTTGGATAAAAAAGCTTCCCAAAATCGACTCAAATTTATCCTCCCCGATGGGATTGGGAAGTTTAAAATTGTGGAGAATCCTCCAAAAGGGGTGGTGATTGAAACTCTGGAAGAGTTTCCAAAAGGAGCCAAGGGGTAGTCGATGGGGAGGATATTGAAACTCTTTTTTACTCTCCTTTTGGGAGGGGGGATAGCCATTGGAGGGATTTTGGATATTCCCCTTTTCCAATCCAACTCCAAAGAATCAACTCCCCTTTTTGAAGGAAATATCTCCCTTCCCCCCAAGGTTTTGAAGGGGGTAAACCTGACTGCCACAGGGGAGCCCAAAAAGGAGAAAAACCGGTCAGTAGCGGGGGGAGCTCTGGAAAAGAACGGGAGTGGAGAGGAGAATGGAACTGGAGAAGAGAATCAAACCGTTGACTCCTTAACTCTCCAAATTACCCAACTGGAAAAGGAGCTCAACAAAAGTGAGTTTTACCTCAACTATCAAGCCTATATAACTTATAAAAAACTCTCTGCCAAGGTGGAAAAACTCAAAAAATTGGCAAAACGGAATAAAAAAAAGTATTGGGACGATTACATTTCCGCCAAGGAGAAACTCCAAGCCCTTACCCCCCAAACCAATCTCTTTGATAGTTTAATTAAATTGACCCATATTGAACCCCCTCCCCACATTACCAACCCTTTTCAAATTTTTGAAGTGTTGGGATATGAAAAGCAATTAAAGGAAAAACTGGCGGAAAATGAACGATATTATCAGAACTTTCTGGAAACCTACAATATGATCAAATTCCTTTATCAATTGAAGGTTAGCAAAGGGGAGAAAGACCCATATCTGGAGCAGGCAATTACCGATTTTGAGCTAACCAATGAGGTCTACAAAAGTAAATTGAAGGAGTTGGAAACCCAAGGTAAAAACTACCTCCTCCAAGCCAAAAAGGAGGTGGA